>JALNZQ010000299.1 GCA_023229165.1 Methanothrix sp. | reverse complement strand
TTTGATCTCTCTGGGTCTCCTGCCCCAGACAGAACCGACCAGCTTTGAGAGACGGAATCGATCCGGCACTCCTCACTGGCAGCTGACCCGAGTGTTACTCCGCTATCGAAGTAGGCGCGCAGGTACCAATGGCCGTCCCACCCGGACTCTTTGATCTTCCGGCGCAGATTATTGGACTTTCTGCTGCACAGATTTGCGAAGGTTTCGTCGCCCCGCATTAGGGCAATATCTTCGAACTTGGTAAGCACATCGTACAGGAAGAAGGCCATCCAAATGCTTTCGCCTATTCCCTGGTAGCCAACGCGGTTCATAGCGTCGTTCCAGTCTCCTGTCCCCATGAGCGGCAGGCCGTGCCGACCAAACTGCAAGCTGCTCTGGATGGCTCTGACACAGTGCTCGTAAAGGGTGCCCGACTCCTCCGACCTGGTGGGCAGGTCATAGTAAGCCTCCTCTTCGGGCCTCAGGGGCCGGCCTTGGACGAAGTCAACGCGCTCGTCAAGCACGCCGACGTCTCCCGTAGCTGTGACGTAGCGGTGTGCTGCCAGAGGCAGCCAGAGGCGATCATCGGAACTATGCGTGCGCACGCCGCGTCCCGATGGCGGGTGCCACCAGTGCAAAACGTCTCCTTCCACGAACTGATGAGCGGCACAGCGGAGGAGGTGCTCTCGGAAAAGCCGCGGCTCTGCGTAAATCAGCGCCATTGCATCCTGCAACTGATCCCGGAAGCCATAGGCTCCGCTCGATTGGTAGTATCCGCTGCGCGCCCACATGCGGCAGGCTAGCGTCTGATAGAGGAGCCAGCCGTTAGTGAGAACATCGAGGGCCTTATCCACCGTCTCCACATGCACCGCGCCAAGGGTGCGGTTCCAGTAGCTCCAAACCTGCTCCAGTGACATTTGGGCAGGAGACGACCCGCGAAAACGTTTGATCAGGCGACGTGCATCTTCCACATTCCGCCCTGTTCCGCAAGTGAAGACGATCTCGCTCTCCTGCCCTTCTGCCAGATCGATTTTGACCTGCAGGGCCGCACACGGATCCATGGCCGCGCCAACTCTGTTGGAAAGCCGTTCTTGCACTAGCGCAGCAGGTCTGGCCATGCTGCCGTTTCGTCCCAGGAACTCAGTCCGGTCACCCGTGAAGCTGCTCATTTCCGCATTCACATCCAGGAATACTATTCTTCCCGGAAAATCCGTATTGTACGGGTTTCTGGCAAAGAAGGCCCCCGTCTTTGGATCGATTTCTGTTACTACATGCATCTGGGTCTTGGAACGTATCTCTCCCAACACCAGCTCGATATAGCTGATCACAGAAAGCCAACGGGGGACGCCGGACTCATTCTTGACCTTAAGCACGCAAAACTTTATGGGAGCGTCTACTGCCACATATATCCACAGTTCTGATGCAATCCCACTCTCTTTGTGCTCGAAGACGCTGTAGCCGAACCCGTGCCTGCAGGTGTAAGGCGTCTTGCCGCGGGCGGGCATGGCCGTGGGCGACCAGAACTCTCCGCTCTCCTCATCTCGAATGAACAGAGCTTCGCCGCTACAATCGCTCACAGGATCGTTATACCAGGGGGTCAGGCGGAACTGCTGGGAGTTCTCGCCCCAGGTATATGAGCTGCCGCATTCAGAGATCACCGTCCCGAAATCTGGATTTGCTATTACATTCGACCAGGGAGCTGGGGTAGCCTGTCCTGGAGCAATCCGGATTACGTATTCGCGTCCATCCTCTGTGAACCCACCAAGACCATTGAAGAATACCAGGTCCCGACCCAAAGACTCAACCCTCTTGTAGTTCTCGACCTGCACGATCTTTTTCGGCTTTAAAAGAGGGACTGCAGCCGAGAGTATCCTCACGCGTTCGAGTTGCTCCTCAAACGTTCCCCGGTCATCGGTGAAGATGGCACGAGCTGCGGCCTGCAATAGGACTCCCGCCTCTTCTGAGATCTGTTCTGCGTGTATTACGAATACTCCACCAGATCGCTCCCTGGTACAGCTATCGGTGCTAACCGAGATCAGGCCCCTAATTTCATCATCGAGCTCCTGCCGATAGCCTGAGAATTCTTCGTTCCAGATCACCAGATCCACTGCAAGCCCCATCATATGCCAGTAGGCGTGAGCCCTCAAGAGCTGATGCGCCAGATCGATACAAGAACGATCTTTGATGCGAAGGAGGACAATTGGGATATCGCCTGATATGCCGTAAGCCCACAGGCCGGACTGGCCTTGCTGGTTGCTCAAGAGAACGCCAGGACTGGCACGCCAGTTTGAGCAGGGATAAATTATTGCGCTGGCAAGGCGCAGATAAAGGTTAATATCGACATCTGTGATGTTGAGCTGCTGCATGGTCATCTGGTTGTGAGTCCAGGCCAGGTTGTGGACGCGCTCAGCTATGCGAACGTCGCGGTATTTATCGATCAGTTCAATGGCCCGGTCTTGCGTCTCTGCCATTCCTGTGATGAAGTTCACCCTGCAAGTCTCTGCTGGATCTATCGTGACAATGCACCTGATGGAGACTATCGGGTCCAAAACAAAGCCCTCGCTGTCTGAGAACCCTACTACTCCAGTCATTGCCGCTGGATTTGAAACAGTTCTTCCTCTGCCTATGAACCTGGAGCGATCCGTCTCAAATGAAATCAGATCTGCATCGACCTTCTCCGCTGCCATCAGATGCAGCATCCAGGGCGTCTTCTCGTCCTTGGACCGTTGTCGGCGAGTGCATAGGATAGCAGATCTTTTGCGCAGGATCTTTGTCTCTACGAAGAGGTTGCTAAAAGCGGGATGGGTTGCATCTGCTGCCGGGGTCGTCAGAACGACCTCCGCATAGCTTGTCAGCTCAATTTTCCGTCTTATCGATGAGCAATTGGTTAGACTGATGCTGCGCAGCTCGACATCGTCCTCAGGCGAGACGACAACTTCTGTATAGGCATCAATCCCTAAAACCCTTGACAAAAGCTGTGCCTTCGATCCCTGGAATGTGGCCTGATAGGCCTTCTCATTTTTACATACAGGCTGATATCCTGCCGACCAGACATCATTGCTTTCCAGGTCGCGGATAAAGAAAAACTGTCCCTCATT
>JALNZQ010000060.1 GCA_023229165.1 Methanothrix sp. | reverse complement strand
ATTAATAAATTATCCTGGTATCAAATTAGTATTATCGCAGCCTATCGCTCAAAAATCCATCCTTTACATCTCAAAATTGAAATGCGATCTATACCCCTATTGTCTTCATCTAATGTATTTGCAGAAAGATTATAGAGTATCCTTTCGTTAGATGAAGTGGGGCATTACAGGGCCCCAAGAGCACCCCATATATCATCGTCTGTGCGGACCTCTGCATAGCTTCTGCAAGGGAGGATAACTGAAGTGGCGCTGGGGGGTGCATTCCCGGCTGGCAGATTGCACTCGAGCTAAAGCTCTTCGTCAGGATACCTGGCTTTTTACCTCTCGGGCCCTGCCAGCATCCTCAATAATTGACAGATCAAAACACAAGCCTGTTATGCTATCGCTTAGTTCTCTAAACGGCATTATGCAAGTTTATCGACAGCTCTGCGATATTTATTATGAGGTCAAGCATGCGTTCCATGCTGCCGGCCACCACCAGTCTGATCGGCATCTCGTCATCGTCCCTCTCCCAGAAGGAGCTGGTCATAATCATTGATTGCTTCTTTATCTCCTTAGTTTTGTCGATAAGCTGGTTGGCCTTCTGATTGTCCGGTTTGAGAAGCACGGATATGGAATCATCAATTAAGGCGGTGTAGACAGAGTTCAGCCTGGTGATCTCATCTGTCATCTCTCTAGGAAGCTCGTTATCATTCTGAGTGGATATCTCGGCGATCTTTGAGGCATGATCCGCCATACGCTCCAGGTTTGTGGCGGCTTGCATGTAATTAAAGGCGCTGATGGGGCTATGTGTCTCCTGCTTTATGGAGCCAGATCTGAGGATATCTATGAATTGACGGGCTATAAGCAGATTAAGACGATCCACGTCATTATCTCTTTGAATGACGTCCATTGCTAGATCTTTATTCCTTTTTATGAGGGAGGATAGAGCGTCCTGAATCATGGACCGGGTTATATTCTTCATTCTTTTCAGGGCGCGATCTGCCGATAGTTCTTCCGCGCTGAGAAGGTCATGTATAACTACTTTATTGGTAGTCTCTTCCAAGATCTCCGGTCCGATGAGTTTGTTTACGATCGAGTGCAGATCTCTTTTTTGCATTGTTGTCAGTTGATGCGACGATATCTCGACCGTCTTGTAACCCGCGAGATAGCAGGCTATTACATCTCGAATCAAAGGCGCTCCGCATTTGTTTCCGATGTCAAGCTTGACTATCTGTTCGGGCTCAGATTTATCACTGGATAGTAATAGGTCACCATTTTGGTTTTGGGACATAAATAATAAAGAGCCGCTGACGATCTCATTTTCATTTGCCCATTTTTTGGGAAGGGAAACGATCAACGTTGACTTTCCCGTCTTCTGCACTTTTCTTGTTTCCATATTTATTTTTAATTTTATAGACGATGTGATATTCCTTTCATATAAAGATGATATCGTATAAGCACAGAAAATATTATCATTACTATTATATATCTAACTATATTTATCTTTGTCTCCGTATCCATTTCGTTTGGGGTAGTAGTAGATAAGTTATATATTTTTCCTATATAATATGAATACTACGCTTGTCTCTATTGGATCTATATAGGTTGAATTGAGTGCCGCAATACAATGATTCATCCCTAATTCAATGGGTGTGAATGCCGAGCATCTGCTCTATTTCAGAGAGTCGGGAGCTTTCCTTTCTTATGTAAAGCGCGGCAGGCAGTCCAGAGTTGGCTATTTTGTACGTAGCTGCAAGGGCGGCGCGATATACTCTGGGAAATTCTCTAAGCGAATTGCCGGCAAGAATGGCTATTAACTTGTCCAGATGACTTATTCCGGTGGAGATTTTCTTGTTTTTTAGGATCATATCCTGGCTGGATATCAAATCTAACCAAATGTTCATCTCCTGCATGAGGTCCAGCTTCGTCAGATCTCTAACAACAATGTATGATTTTCCCTGGCAGATATTGTTATAGAATTCTCTAAATGTTTTTCCTCTGGAAATAGTATACGCCTGCCCTATCCTTCCTGAATGAGTATCTGTGGACGCGATCAGTCCTTTTCCATACCTACTGGCCAATTCCATAATCATCTCGTTCTTTCTCCTGACGCGATGCATATTGTATTCTATGGCCGGAAAGAGCTTGATCAGATCCGGTATGATGGCTAGGTTCGGTCTCTCTCCCGGCTCGAACCAGAGGGGATGGTTATAAACGAAGGGCAGTTTTTCTTTTCTAAGAAAATACAGGAAGTGGTGCAGGTCTCCCGCCGCGGCGATCTCTTCAAGTTTTTGAAACTGCTTATTGCCCAGGTCATAAACATTGATATGGATGGTATGTCCAACTGATTTCATATCCTTGATTTTTACCTCTACGCCTCTGATCAGACCTTCCATCTCGGGGCTCAAGATGTCGTATGCTGCCATAGTGTCGTGATCAGTAAACGTCACATAGTCCATTCCATTTTCTTTTGCCGTCTGATATAATCTCTCTGGGTGCAGAGATCTAACCGAAATGACGTCTGGAGAGAAAAGGGTATGCACATGGAGATCTGCGGCCTGCCAACCATGTTTCCGAAAGACTTCTGCATCCCTCGCTGAGAGGATCTTTGTAGCTGCATTATTATCTTTCATCGGGGGAAATGATTCCCCTATCAATCATATGTTTTGTGCATTTAAACTATATAGGTATATATTGATAATCCTTTGTATTGGTTATTTGCCGAATTGTGTCAAATATTCTATGCTCGCATGGGCAAAAGAGCTTTCTATCCTGCTTAGAAGTTGGATCAAATTTCCTGGCGCATTTTCAAATAGCAGCGGTAAATGCGTGGGCTGGGAGGAAAACCTGATCCCAGGCAGTCACGTATCAGAGCTCGGCCATGCAGACGAGGAAACAACCATGATCTAATTGTGTGTTCATTAGCAAGGAGTAAATCCTTGTTCTTTCCACTCAGAAAAGTCCTCCATTACCTGGTTGAGGAGATCGCGAATTTTTGGCACCTCATCATTTTTGAGGTCGCGAGGCGTTAATGGCAAGGCAAACATCACTGCGACATCCAGTTGCATTAAGCTGCAATTATGTAGCGCCATTTTAGCATTTTTCCGAACGGCCGCAATGCATCTACCCATTATTTTTATCTCTTCTTCGCCTTCCGCTAGTGTCTTGCCATTGCAGTCCATCTCCCATGCGTTCACCACAGAGGTGATCAAATTGGCCTTTAAGTCCTCGGCGATATTTACCATTTTCAATAGATCCAAGATCAAGCCCAGTTTAAGGGATCTAATTTCGCCGATCCTGGCCACCAGCCCTTTTCTTTCTAAAATTGCCTCGTAGTATCCCAAAAGTCCAAGCAGACTCTCGCCTTTTTGAGAATCCTCACATCCGATAGCTTCAAACATCTTTTTCCTCCCAATCCCAAAAAATAAGTCTAGATGAAAATACTGAAAGATTCCTCGAATTGGAGCGTGATCCCTGGATTGCAGGCGGTATAAATTCATTGCTCTCTATCAGAGATAAAGCGGTTAACACTACCGCATCTCATTTGAATTCGTCCATATATTCCTTTCCTAATTAAAGTATATAGTTCTATTTTGTGAATATATTCTATATAGAATTGTATCAAGAATGTGAAGATTATTATTGATTGATGCCAGAGATGTATTCGATGGAGGTAGAACGACACCCCCAGCATCAACGGACCGTTTTTATCATTGCAAAAATTTGGAAAGCCAAGTCTTAGTAGACTCTCGGGAACTGGGCCTGATTCGGTGCCTTGAAGCAGGTGCAGTCGAAGATACCTTTTGCAGATTTAAGTTTCGCGTCTCCAATATAGCTCGCCGGCATGGTCAGGTAGCCTCCCGAGCAGCAGGGCAGCCAGTCGTCACTTGAGGTCTTCTTGTAATAGGGCACTTCAAGTGTCATGTTCTTCTCGATATGAGAGGTTCCCCAGTAGTCCTCATCGATCTCAATGGATGGGTTCTTCCAGGCACTGCTGAGGATACCAGACCCCAATCCTTTTAATGAAGTGAAGTCAGACAAGGGTGTCTTTCCGTCTTTGGCGAGTTTTCCTGCGTAGTCTGTATTGGATTGCAGGACACCGATATGGGCTTTGCCGTCGGTCACATCTTCATTGATCTTCATCTGGGTATATCCTACGCCCTCCCAAACCGGATCATAGGTATAGTTGAATTTCTCTTTGGCATTAATCTCCAGTTTCTTATTCAGGGCATGGGCATACTCGACCTCATGGTGCATGCTTGTGCCGGCACGATAATTCTTCACCCAGGTCTTCTCCTTCAGCAAGGAATTGTAGTCCAGCGGGTTTGCAGCAAAGTAGCCGTTTCCGACGGTGATTCTCATAGGTGCATAAACCATGGAGACATCTTCCTTGAACTGAATGCAGTTCTGGTTGAAGTCATTGTAATCAGTGTACAACGGATGATTCTGTCTATTCAATTGTTGATAGGTCAGAGTGGACTCGCTGTTTAAGGAGCCGCTGCCATGAGCATAATTCTTGATTGCGACATTTCCAGACTTCGCATACAGGTAGGTCATGGAGTAACCATTACTCTGCACACTCTGCTCCATGTTGAATGAGATGTTCTTTTCTTCATACGATCCTGGACCAACTAAAGAGCCTGATGGTGTGGCTGCCATTGAACCGCTAATGAATGAAACTAGTACAAGTGCGAATGATACTGCTAACACGGACTTTTCAAGACCAATCCGCCCACAATAAGCAGATATCTTTTCGCCGATCCCTTTTATCATCCTACATCACCTCAATCCTTTACTGATCCCTGCCGCAGGGTCTTCTAGGATAAATAGGCAATCTTTATAGAAAACATAGGATATATCCAGTCTCATTCAATTGATATTGTATGCAATAGCATTTCGAATATGATAATCTCTTGCCTGAATAGAGATCTATTTTCCAGGTATTTTTGCTAAAACCCTTTGATTAGGTCGTATTACTATATTTTTTATTTTGACAAACGTTACATATCTTGCTAAGCCTGGTCGCTGCGGTGAGAATATGAGAAGATTTGCGACTATATTGCTTATTGCCCTATTTGTTGGGTCGTTTGCTACAGTGTTAGCAGCAGAGAAGGTGACTGTTACCGGATCGACGACTGTATTGCCGCTTGCAGAGCTAGAAGCTGAATCATTTAATGGTCAACAGGCCGATTGTCAGATAACGGTTACTGGCGGCGGCACCGGTGCGGGCATAACTGCAGCCGGTGAAGGCCGATCCGATATCGCCATGGCTTCCAGAGAGATCAAAGACACTGAGAGGAGCAAATATAGCAAAAACAATTTCCAGCAATTCTTCATCGGCTATGATGGTATCTGTATCATTGTAAGCAAACCCATTCATGATGCCGGTGTCAAGGCAATTACAAAGGATCAGCTCAAAAATATATATGCCGGAAAGATCACGAATTGGAAGGAATTAAAGGGTCCGGATGCGGAGATTTATGCAATCGCCCGAGAGGATGGCTCCGGAACCAGGGACACTTTCAATGAGCTGATTATGGGTTCTACGACTGCTGAGACACCGGGGGTAAAGACAGTCGGCCAGGGCAGTGCTGAAGTTAAGACCGCAGTAAATGGTAGCGATAATGCAATCGGCTATGTCGGCTTCAGCTATGCCGAGAGTGGTGATGTGGGTGTATTGGCATATGAGGGCGTTAATCCAAATGTAGCTAACATAAAGAGCAGTTCTTATCCACTGGCCCGTCACCTTTACTTCTACACCTGGGGACAGCCTACACCCTGTGCCCAAAAGTTCATTGATTTCGTTCTCAGTTCAGCTGGACAGAAAATTGCAGATGAAAATGGATTCATACCGATCTGAGTGATTCTCAGGTCTTTCCTTTCTTTTTCCTTAGGCGAGTTATCCTTTAGGTATATATTCTATATAATGTAGTGGCCAGTAATGTAGATAATAAATGATATATATTTTATATTGGTTAACTTTACATATCATTCCCGCTTCCCTACCTCCGGTGAAATCTCAGTGAGAACGTTATTTAGTGCTCTAATAATAGCCTTGATCGTGGGCGCAATCGGCACCTCTATGGTCATGGCCAAGGAGACGGTTCGTGTCTCTGGATCGACGACGGTATTGCCTCTGGCGGAAGCCGGAGCTGAGGCCTTCAATGGTGAGCAGTCTGATTACCAGGCACTTGTAACCGGGGGCGGCACAGGAGTTGGCATCAAGAATGCAGCCGAGGGCAACTCCGAGATAGGAATGGCTTCGCGCGAGGTTACTGCCGATGAGAAGAGCAATTTCGGCGACAAGTTTAAGGAAAACATGGTGGGATATGACGGCATAGTCATCGCGGTCAGCAAGCAGATCTATGATGCCGGCGTTACTGCCCTCACCAAGGATCAGGTCAAGAAGATCTACTCGGGGGAGACCACCAACTGGAAGGATCTGGGCGGCCCGGATTCGGAAATACTGGTAGTTGCCAGGGAGCAGGGGTCCGGCACCCGAGACACCTTCAACGAAGATATCATGGGCGATAAGAAGTCTGAGACACCCGGTGTAAATACCGTCGCGGGCAGCAATGCCGAGATCAGGACGGCGTTGACCGGCAGTAATAAAGCTATCGGATATCTGGGATTTTCCTATGCAGAGGATGGAGCAGTCGGTGCCATAACCCTGGACGGCGTCAAGCCAACGGCTCAGACCATCAAGGACGGGAGCTACGAGCTTGCTCGCAAGTTGTACTTCTACACATTTGGCGATGCCAAGCCTGGGGCCCAGGCCTTTATAGATTTCATGGTGGGGCCCAATGGTCAGAAGGTTGCCGAGGAGTACGGGTTCGTACCGCTTTAGAATCCCCCTGTCATTATTTTTTATTCCTCCCTTAATAAAATGATCCAATTTTTTACTATTAAAACTATCTTCATTACATTTCTATCTCATTTTTCAATTTGCTATGTCAAATGTATATTCTATATAGGCAAAATGTAAATAATGTGGTGGCAGAGATAATGTTGAGGACAGAAGATGACATCACTCGCTGCATTGGCCAATAATCCCTCTGGTGGACTGATCTCTCAGGAGACGATTGCTTTGAAGAAATCTGTATCAGATAAGCGGGTCTTGAGAGTTCTCCTGGCGGAGGACAATCACCTGGATCAGATAATTGCATTAAAGATGCTCAGAATGCTTGGACACGATGTAGATACTGTTGAAAATGGTGCAGAGGCGGTACTGGCAGCCGGACGTGTAGCTTATGATCTGTTGATAATGGATGTTCAGATGCCTGAAATGGACGGCATCCAAGCCGCAAGGTGTATTCGAAGCCTTTTTGGTAGCGCTCCTATGGTAATATTTGCAACCGGATCTACTCCGAGTATCTATCGAGACCTGTGTTTAGATGCAGGTGGGAATGAATTTCTCTGCAAGCCATTGATGATCAATGAACTGAATGCAGCAATCGAGCGAGCAATGAGGTAGCAATAGTTGTGGCTATTATCCTCGCATGACAGATCGCAAGCCACCTGCACGTGGCAGTTTTGAAATGCCATCTCCGTGAGACTTTGGTCCTAATGAATCGAGACGGCTCTCATTGAAGGACTGCGATATTTGTTCTCGTGTGGGTGTCTAGCTCTCGTCAACCTAGAGTTTGGTTTTTTTATCTTGCGAGTATTGTTGGTCTGCACAATTTCATTGATTAAGAACGGCTTTAAGCGAGCGATTATAGAGAACTAAACACCGTATGTTCTCTTCAATCCCGGCTTATCGTTAATCGATCCATACCACTATATTCTCAGAATAATCTATTTGCAAAATGGATATATCTCAATAGCATGATGTTGACTGTTGGGCAGCATTGAGGCCCCTCGAACGTTGGTCTCTTTGGTTGCAGAAATTATGGATCTCCTATGCGCAAACCACTTGGCCATCACTCAAGCTGCCCCAAATAATTTTGTGCTGGCAGTCAGCCTATACACTCCAAAGCCCAGATTCATTGGACAAAAAATGCTCAGGCTCTGCCAGCTTCCCTATTGAACAAGAGTCTAGGGGATTTAAGAATGTTTTAGCAAAGATTAGCACAGGGTCTTTAAGAGGCATTTCATTGCCCCTGAATGTGGTCCGAGCGCTGCAAAATATTATTGCTGGCAATAATTCTCCAAAGCTAAAATTCGTTTGAACTTTTTCCGGCATCTCCTCCAATTGGAAGAGATGAAATTAAAAGCAGGACCAACTTTTATTAAGGTTGAATTACAGGTGATGCTAGAAGCAAAATGCTACCTATAACTCCTATTATTACTAGCGAAGTTTCTCTACCAATTTTTATATATTTGTCGATTATATTAATTAGCTCTATCTTAGATATCCTGGTTAGGATTATAATTTTATCCAAAATAGAATCTATATTGCATTTTCTAGCAACTTCGCCTATTGTCTTTGGTATCAATAATTAATCTATATAGATGTATTTCTCTAATAAATTGTTTTATCTAATCTATATTCTATTTCGATTAAACCTTTATATGCTGCGGATAACCCTTTCGCAGAGGTAATGAAATGAAAACTAAGTCATTTTCGGCGGGGCTTCTTTTGTCCCTTGCCATCATCGCTTGCTTAATTCCTTCAGGTACGGCAGATGATGTAGCTGGGGCGAATGCATCGGCAAAGGATGTAATTCTCTTGATCGGGGACGGTATGGGATTTCCTCAATTGACTTTGGCCAGGATTGATAAAGCCGGCGAAAATCTCTCTGACTATGCCTCGACAGAGCTTTTCATGGACGGCATGGAGCAAACCGGCTATGTCCGCACCTTTAGCGCCAATTCCTTTGTAACCGACTCGGCTCCAGCGGCAACGGCCATGGCTACCGGCCACAAGACCAATAATGGTGTAATCGGCCAGGATGCCACGGCCATCCCGAAAAAGATGGACGGCAAGAACCTGACTACTATTTTGGAGCTGGCAGAGAAAGCAGGCCTTTCCACCGGCCTCATCACTACCACCAGGATCACTCATGCTACACCGGCTGCCTTCTATGCTCACGTGGATAATAGGGACAATGAAAGCGAGATCGCAGATCAGCTCGCTAAGAGCAATGTGGAGGTAATCCTGGGGGGCGGACTGCAATACTTTGTAGGCAAGAACGATACAGACCCTACCGGCAAAGAGAGCAAGAGGAACGATGATCGTAATCTACCTGCAAATTTTGCATCGCATGGTTACGCTTTTGTTTATAATGGGACTGCTTTCCAGAATATAGATGCCAAAAAGACGGAAAAGCTTCTTGGCCTTTTTGAGAGCTCTCACTTGCAATATGAGCTGGAGAGGCAATCTTCTCCGGAGAAGGAACCAAGCTTAGCCGAGATGACAAAGAAGGCTATGACTATTCTCTCCAAAAACCCCAAGGGATTCTTCCTCATGGTAGAGGGTGGAAGGATCGATCATGCTGGGCATGAGAGAAATCTGAGCAAGATGGTCGCAGACACCCTGGCCTTTGATGAGGCCGTCAAAACTGCTTTGGATTTTGCCTCCAAGAACAACGATACTCTGGTCATAGTAACCGCTGATCATGAATGCGGTGGCCTGGTCTTGCAGCCGGAGAATCTTGTAGAGTATGAGGGTGGAGTTATTGATCCCATCTTCGCTTCAGGAACTGCTAGGACCCCTGGACCAAGGTACGATTTTATTACGGAGATGGATGAGGCCACTCATACCGCGGTTGACGTTCCTGTCATGGCCTCGGGGCGTGGTGCTGAAAAGGTGAGCCATGGCAAGCTGGATAACACTCAGATATTCGAGATAATGAAGGAGGCCTTGGGCCTCTGACCCTTTTTTCTGTTTGAGAATCAAATATGGGGGAATTGCATGATCCTAGATCGGAGATGGATTGTTTATAACACTACGGAAGATGATTTCATCGAGCTTGAAAGGTGTACCGAGCGGCTGAGAGACTTCGGCTTCACCCCTGATGTGATTGATGCTATGGCACTTAGCTGCCAAACTTGTCTTTTGTCTGGGCATTGTATTGTCACGAGGGAGAATGTCTTCTTGGGAGCCAGAACATGCTGATTCGATCTGTCTCTTTGCAGGCTTGAGGTGAATGCATGGTCTTAGCTATCTCATTAATCAAGGCTGTTCCTGATCGAGAGAAGGTGGTTTATCGCGCTCTTAGAGAGATGGAGGGCATAAAGAATCTCTACCACATCTTCGGAAACCACGATTTCTTCTTGCTTCTAGAAGCTGAAAGTATGGATAGTCTCAACCGGTTATTAAATAAAATTATAGAACTAAACTCGATTGATGCGGTTAAAACCATGTTGGTGGGGCAGAATGGCTGGATTGGCATGAATGCTTGCGATATAAAAAATCCTGCATCTCCCGCCGTCTGAGTTTCGGCGGGTTTCGTATCTATATTTTTAAATGAATATCCTGCAGCTTCCTGCATGGGCGCGCCGCCGCCGTTTCACTTTGGTATCAGCCTTCGTATTGATACTCATCCAATCCGTCAGTTGTTATGGTCATCAGGAAGTAGGCCAGGCAATCTCTCTGGAAGGCGCTCTCCTCTGGGGGGAAACTTATCTCCGTGATGCGACAGATGTGCTCTGCTTCCTCTATTTCGCCCATCATGCGGCGCAGCCACACAAAGAGCAATATCTTCAGGGCTTGCAGCCTCTCCTCATTCCCGGCGAGGCTTTCTATGTCTTTTTGAACCTTTGGATCGCATCTATTTTCCTGTAGCATTTTTACGAATTTTGCCGTCCCCAGGCAGTCAGAGTAGAAGCATATTATTTCCTCAGACTCCGTATCTGCATTGAGCATGGGAAATGTCCGGCATATGCGGGGCCTATGGTTGTAGATCGTACACCTTTTTGCCTGCGCGTCAAGAAGGCAGCAGCTTCTCTCCGGTCCGATGCTCTTTAGGATCCTGCAACCAGGATTTTTTTCCGGGTCAGGATCCGTAAACCTGGCCCTCGCCTTGGATGGGCTAATGCCAAGCGTTCTGGCAATTTCGTGTAGATCTGCCTCATCAACCAGGGCGTAGCCTTCCCCTCGGCAGCATTCTCCGCAATTTTCGCAGCGGAAAAGAACCTGGGCGGCAATCTGGGAGAAGAGGGTCTTCGGAATTTCAGTGTAAAACCACTGCAGAAACGATTCTTTCTCTATCATCATGCTCCTGCCAATGCCTTGTATAGGTTCCAGACCCCGGTAGCCACAAAGCTCACGGCCACTGCCCCCAAAATCAGCCCCATGATCCTGGTCATGACCATAATTCCAGTAATTCCCAGGACTCGATCGATGTACTGCGAGAATTTTAGGATGAAGAATGTGGCCAGGAATGTCAGACCGATGGCCAGCAGCACCAGGCCCTTTTTCGTCAGGCTGTCTGCTGCGCCCATTAAAACCACCACCGTGGTTATGGCCCCGGGACCTGTAAGAATCGGTATGGCTAATGGAAATATGGAGACGTCCTCTCGCGAGTTCGCATCCTGGAGTTCCTCCTCAGTGACCTTGTTTTGCTGGCGTACGCCTCGCAGCATATCAATGGCCACCAGGAAGAGCAGTATGCCTCCGGCCACGCGCAGGCTGTCTACGGTGATGCCGAATATGCGCAAAACTGCGTCCCCTGCCAGGGAGAAGAGAATGGCAATGGCGAGGGCAACTAAAGTGGCGCGTCTGTAGATATGGCTCCTTTCTTCTGAGTTCAGGTTGGTGGTGAGGGTGACATAAACCAGTGTGGCCTCGACGGGGTTGACTATGACGAATATCGTGGTGAAGGCATATACAAAGTAGAGCAGCGGGTCGTCCATTTTATTTCCTTTTTATCCTGGAAAAGGTTATGTCATTCATCTTTAAAAATTCTCCCTGAGTATGCATGCCAGAAAAGCCGCTGAGTCTCCTAGTCATAATGTTTGCGTTCATCCTGTTGGCTAATTGCTCGAATGCAGTCGTCGTAGTCAAGTCGGGTGAGCGAATCCAGGCGGCCATAGATGCTGCCCATTCGGGTGAAACAATATGGCCAGCGGTAGCGGTAATGTCGGGATTCTGCTTCAGATGTACAGCAACAACAGGTAAGCGACAACCGGTATGGCTGCAAGCTGGTAGGCAGCCCGGAAAACAGGATTCTAGGAAATACCTTTTCTCAGAACAGATTTGATGCCATCAATTTGCAGGAAACGAAAAAGGCATCTATCTTTCATACCTTGGCGCGGGTAAAGATGTGCAGTCCAAGATCTCAACAATCTCGCCAACGATTGACGTAAGGATTATGGCTTTAAGGCAAGAGTATGAATGAGGGGCTATGGATCTTGAGACCAAGGCGCTTCTCCTTTCCGTGGGGACGGCGCAGATGGCAAACCACCGCGCGGGCGGGCGGGCCTCCACGGCGGGTCCTGGAGCCGGGGGCCAGTCCGTCTTTTTTCAGTCGGGGCCGCACATAGCCCGACTCTCTGTGGCGGAAAGCTCGCCCCTGCGTCTGGAGAGCCGCGAGGAAGGCGTAGCTATTTTGATGGACGGCCGGGAGATCGCCCGCGGCCGGCTGGTGGAGCCGCTCCTGCATTGCCCTGAGCAAGCCTATATCACTGTCTCGGAGCGCTGCATCTTTGACTGCAAATTCTGCGCCGTTCCCAAATTAATGGGGGGCATAAAGTCTCATCAGACTGTCTTGCAGATGGTGGAGGAGGCGGCCAGAACTGGTCATTTGCGGGCCATCTCCCTGACCAGCGGAGTGGAGGTCTCCCCTCAAGCGGAAGCCGAGCGGGTGTCCGGGATTGTCAGGGATCTTAAGC
>JALNZQ010000298.1 GCA_023229165.1 Methanothrix sp. | reverse complement strand
TGATGATGCACTTTGCAATTATATTTATGAACCAGAAAAATATAAAGATATTGACTTGTATATACCAACAATGTTAAAATACGGATATTTTTTAGGGGTAAATGGTAAAATAGTTATTCCAAAAAGAACTGAAAAAGATTATTTGCCTTATAAAAATGAAGAAAATAATGATGTTACTATAAAAACAAATGGTAATACAGGAAATGCTTCTTGTAATAACACACCTCTTAATGATGATGAATTACCTTTTTAATTAAAAATATGATAAAATGGGAAGAAATGCTCAATTTGGTGGTAGAGTGAAAGTTATAGGAGTTAGACATACTAACCCTTTAGGTTCTAATTGTCCAATAGAATGGGTTGAAGTTGAAAATTTATCAAAATCATCTGATAGATTGAGAAAAGATTGTAAATAATAATTAACAATAACCATATCGTTGGGGAAGGATTCTAATTATAGACAGACTTGGTATTATAATTAATACCAAAACAAATAATTCTGAGATTAATTTTTCAGAATTTTTATTTTTAAACCAGTCGAATTCGACCACTTTAAAGAATAAACATTTAATATTATATACATTAAATATTGTAAATTAAGAACTTGGCGTGTATTTATTAATAAAATAAAGTTTTTATTAGAACATTTAATAATATGATAAAAGATAACAAACGCAGAATTTTCGAAGTTATGGGTAGATTAGATAAAACATTTAAACCTAGATTGAATGAAGATTTGGATGATGTATCTACTGAAGATGAACCAATTGCAGCACTACCAAGTGATGTTGAAAATGACGAAGAACAAAAAGAAAAATCACCCGAAGAAAAACTTCAAGAATTAACCGCAAAGGTTGATGAACTTTATGCTATACTTCATGGTGAAACTGATCCTAAAGAAACTGAAATACCCGAAGATGCTATTGCACCTAAAACTGGTGCTAATACATCAACCGATTCTAATACAAAAACATCTACTGAAACTGATGCATACACACAAGGTAATGTTACTGTTACTGGTGGAGCTGGCGAAGGTGCAACAACCGATGTTACCATATCTCCCCCATTGAAAAGCCTGAAAAATGGCAATACTAATAAAAATAGATAACTTATCCCTTACTCATAAGGATTTTCTACCCCAATATATATAAAATTCTGAAATTAATTTTTCAGAATTTTTTTTTATGTTAAAATAATTTTATATCTTAGCAGAATAATTATTTTTAATATGAATTATTTATTTTAATTATCATGAGCAAAAATAATAAAATTATCGATCCAACAAACGAGGCATACCCATGTCGAATCTATCCTAATAAATTACAAGAAGAAATTTTTAACGATTCGTTCAAATTAAATAGGGATTGTTATAATTTCCTCCTTAACAGAGAAAATGAAAACAATAATCTTGCTACACTCGAATTTATTAAAATTAAATTTCCAAATGATATTATCTCTTATGAAAAATTAGATGAGAAAAATAAAAGAAAATCCTATCTAATTAATAATATTAAATTTGATTTTAAAACTATCGATAATTCTGAATTAAAACAATTCGTTAATAAATATAAAAAAGATAATAACCTTTTCTTTTCTGAGAAAGGCAATAAAGAAAAAAATATTAAAAGTGCTTATAAAACTTTTACTGAAAATTATAAAGAAGAGGTTAATCCAAATGTTCCAAGAAAATTATTAATTTATAGTATTGAAAGTTTTAAAAATGCTTTGGATAAATGTTATAAAAAACAAGGTGGCTTTCCTAAATTTAAATCCTATAGGGATTCTAATCAATCTTTCAGTGTTCAAGTTGATAATGGTATTAAACAATTAAATATTCGTAATAAGAAAAAAAATAAAATACACCTAATTGATTTACCTAAACTAAAAAATTTAGAGATTATCATTCATAACCATAATATTTTTAATGATAATCTTAAAATAAAAAAATTTACTGTATCTAAAAATTGTCATAATCAATATTTCATTTCTTTAATGGTTCATAATCCTAATAATATTATTATCCAACTAAAGCTGAAATTAATTATGATTCTTCAATTGGTATTGATGCCAATATCGGTCACTTAAATCTTAATAATGGAGATGAAATTAAAATGACTAAATTAATGCAACACCATAACAATAATTTGAAAATCTTAAATAAAAAACTATCCCTTAAAAAAGGTTCTAAAAAAGGTGAAATTAAATCTAATTCTTATATTAGACTTCATAAACAATATAATAAAATCTATAGTAAAATTTCTAATATTAGAAACTATAGAAATCATATGATCGCTAATTCTTTACTCAATAATAATGACTATAATACTATTATCCTTGAAGACCTTAGTGTGAAAAAAATGACCGAAAGAACTAAAAACCAAACCGATCATTCTAAACAAAATACTAAGAAAAAACGTTCCATGCGTAGAAATATCCTTGACATGGGATGGTATGACTTATATTCTAAATTACAAACTAAAGCAAAAAAAACAACTAAAAACGTTTTTAAAGTCAATCCAGCTTATACTTCTAAAACTTGTTCTAATTGTAATCATATTAATCACAACCTTAAACTAAGTGATAGAGAATGGACTTGTCCTAATTGCGGAAAATACCTCAATAGAGATATTAATGCTTCCATTAATATCAAAAACTCTTTTTTTAATAATCTTGAAAAATAATTAGTCTTTTTTCTTGCTTGTTATTTTTAATATACTTATATTTGTTCTGTAATTAAATGTTGAAAACAATACCATCTCGAATGAGAGCAGTTCTTTGATATTATTTTTTAAATTAAAAAAAGGGCAGTGTGATGTCCTTGTAAGATTAAAATAAAAAAACGCATTTTTTTATTATTGTCGAACAAAACCTATTCATTTTTTTAAGCCATTTTTTAATGTAAGTTGTTGATACATATTTATTTATTCGATGGTCTGGTGAATACACCTAAGAATTGAATGGTAGTCACAACTAACATCTCCAATATAAGCATTAGAGCGAAGGTGAATACACCTAAGAATTGAATGGTAGTCACAACTCACTATTGACTGTATAATACCGTCACTATGGTGAATACACCTAAGAATTGAATGGTAGTCA
>JALNZQ010000297.1 GCA_023229165.1 Methanothrix sp. | reverse complement strand
CTGACTCTCTTAGTTGGTCTCGTCCTGCTTGTCCAGCATCTGACCCATCTTGCCGCTCTGATTCTCAAAGCCATCCTTGGTAATGGTGGTGAGGTTGTTGAGGCCGGTATCCAGTTTTTTAATACCCACATCCAGGTTGTTAATCCCAACATCCAGTTTCTTGATACCTACATCTAGATTGTTAATCCCAACATCCAGTTTTTTAATGCCTACATCCAGGTTGTTAACACCGATAACCAGTTTATTGATACCGACAACAAGTTCCTTCAGTATCTCGATGCCGTCATCAAGACGCTCTCCAACTTCTTCTGGACCTGTGATCTTCCGAAAGATTGAGTACTCTCCTGACCCATGGGAGTACTCAGCACTGATGCTCTTCACATCAATGAGGGCATTCTTGATTTGAATGACAGAGGCGAGCCTTTCCAGGTCATCCTTATTCTCTCCCTCTGCGATCACCAGGACCATGCCATCAGGACGGTTCTGGACAAAGCCCACTAGATCCATTTCCTTAGCCAGGGAGACTACCTTGGCCCTGTAGCCTGTCCTCTGAACTCTGCCCGATACGTAGGCTGTTAATCTGATCATCAGTTGATCGTCCTTTACACCAAGTGCTTTTGGTTAATATTTATCTATATCGCCCGCAGGTCGATCAATAATTACCCGTGCTTCATGGTCTCTTCTATCCCCTCTTCCAGTGACCACTTCGCCTCAAACCCCAGCGCCTTCATCTTGCTCGTATCCGCCTGCGTGTCCTTTACATAATTTCTGATCGGGTTTTCCTTATACTCCGGCTTCCAGTTCGTCCCCAGCTTCTCATTAAGCAGATCGACAACGTGGTTGAAGCTGTAGGATTTTCCCGTGCCAACGTTAAATACGCCCGTACCCCTCCAGGCGGCCATGACCATCGCCTCCGTCACATCTCGAACGAAGGTGAAATCCCGCGTCTGCGTCCCATCTCCATAAATCACCGGCGCATTTCCTGCCTGCATGGTCCACAAGAACTGCGTGATCATATTGGCATAGGATGCCTTGGCCCTCTCGTGAGGCCCGTAGACTGAGAAGAAGCGCAGAGCAGCATAGTTGATGCCGTAAAGCTTGTTATACAGCTCTGCCACCCGCTCAATGCCAAGCCGCGCCTCTGTATAGTAATCCGTGACCAGGATGGAAGCATCCTCTTTGTGCGGCGTAGGAATGCCGTTGTAAAGCGATGAGGAGGAGGCGAAGACCACCTTTCTGGTGCCGCTCCTTTTGGCCAGCTCCATTATGGCGATCATGCCGTTGATGGCTTCGCCTACGAGCAGCGGATTGCTCTTGTACATGGGCGATGATGATGGTATACCCAGGTGATAAATCACATCCGGGCTCAGGTTAAAGGCCAGGCAGTCGTTGCAGGAGCCCTTGATCACTGTAACGTCTTTGCGAATGAGGTCCAGGTTGCTCATGCTTCCCGTATGAAAGTTGTCCAGAACCGTTACCTCGTACTTGTCAACGATTGCCTCTACCAAGTTGGAGCCGATAAAGCCCGCTCCGCCCGTCACCAGTGCCTTCATCATTTCTTTAATCCTCGCATTAATTAAAAAACATCCAAAGCCTCGGCTATCCTGCCATCCCCTCTTATCATAGCGTCAATTCAGACGATGGCATGTAATAGCCGTCAATTAGCCATTATTTTGTCTCTGGTCCTTAACTCTGTTTCTAAGCAGGATCATTATAAGTATTTAAAAAGGTTACGATCCATGTATTTATTTTTTGTAAAATCATTAATATATCAAAAAAAATTGAATCACTTCAAATCCGATGTGCAGTGCGGGCACTTGACAGCCGCCTTGGGAATGCTCTCCTTGCAGAAGGGACACTCCTTGCTATTGGGCTCGGGAGGTGCCGGCTTTTTCTTGGCTGCATTTACCTGGCGGATGAGCACGAATATGGCCAGAGCGACTATGAGGAAGTTGATGATGGCATTTATGAACAGACCGTAATTGATGGTGGGTGCGGCAGCCACCTGAGCTGCTGCCAGGGAGGCATAGGTCTTCCCATCCAGGGCTATGAACAGGTCGGCAAAGTTTATGCCGCCCATGATCATGCCGACGGGTGGCATGATGACGTCTTTTACCAGCGAATTGACAATGCTGCCAAAGGCTGCACCTATAATGATACCTACCGCCATGTCCAGGACATTGCCCTTTATGGCAAACTCCTTAAACTCACTGATAAATCCCATAATCCTGACCCCTATTAAAGATGCGGATTCCGTAATAATACTGTATGCTCAAATTATAAATTTCTTATGCAAGGATGGAAAAAACTTAGTAGAAAGAATGTAATCCAAATTTTAATGAAAGAATATTCCAATGATGAGATCAAAGTTCTCTGGAACCCGGAAAAGTGCATCCATGCCGGAGAATGCGTAAAGGGCCTGCCACAAGTATTTAGCCGGAACAGCGCTCCCTGGATAAACATGCGAGGGGCAAGCTCAGAAGAGATAATGAAGATAGTAGATCGATGTCCATCCGGTGCTCTGACCTATAAAAAAGAGCAATTGGCTGATGAGATGGATGCGGATCAACCACGTGCAAAGATCAAGGTGATGAAAAACGGCCCCCTGCTGGTGGAAGGCGGATGCTCATTGGTAGACAATGTTGGCAGCGTGTTAGTCGGCCAGGGACCTTATGCCCTGTGTAGATGCGGCAGCTCAGGAAAAAAGCCCTTCTGCGATGGAACTCACCTCAAAATAGTATTTGACGATACAAAATAATAAAAAATAAAAAAAGGAGATCCCGCTCTATTTCTTAACAACAAGCGGAATGGCGTCAAGCGCCTTGGGATTGACGACTGCCGATGTGTCTCCCAGGGTCTCTCCCATTGCCTTGGCCTTGATAAGCGGCCTGACAGGCTTTCCTGCCTTGTTCCGGGGGATGTCTGCCACAAAGACGACATCCGAGGGAATGGCGATGGGACCCAAGGTCTTTCGCACGAAGTTCTTGATATCTTTCTCTAAAGCGGCGTTTGGCTTGGCCTCGGGCTTCAAGACGGCGAAGACCACGATGCTCTCGCCCTTCACCTTGTCCGGCTTGCCCACGACTGCCGCCGCAGCTACGGAGG
>JALNZQ010000059.1 GCA_023229165.1 Methanothrix sp. | reverse complement strand
GGTTCCATGAATCGCTTGATACAAAATGGTATTTACAGACGCCAGATACTGCATTCTGGTCTAGACTGCCCGACGGATGTAAGCTGAAAATGTTTCTGGATCGCATGGAGACTGAATTAAATGTTGAGAACAGAATTTAAACATACGGGTCGAGTATATAAAGTCCAAACATTCGGGACTCTACAGTTTTCCTCAATACGGTCAATGCTTAAATAAGATCAAAGCGTTAGCTATTAACGTGTTATGTCCCAGGCCCGCCGGAGATTTTCCATCATCTATATTCGAAAGATGTATAGACTTTTTGCCTGATGCTATTCTGGCTATCGATATAAAGGGAAAAGTAATCACCTGGAACCTGGCAATGGAAAAGATGACGGGGGCCGGAGCTAAAGATATGATCGGCAAAGGCAACTATGAATACGCTCTGCCCTTTTACAGCATAAGAAGGCCGATTCTGGTTGACCTGGTGTTGATGCCTTATGATGAGGTCGAAGGGAAATATGACTCGGTACAGAGAGTTGGAAAAATCCTAACGGTTGAGATATTCATACCGACCTTTGGGGCCAATGGCTCGTATCTCTGGGCCAAGGCCGCGCCTCTTTATGATTCCCAGGGAGAGATTGTGGGTGCCATTGAGTCCATTCGTGATATAACACAGCGAAAGAAAGGAGAGGACGCTCTGCTCAAATCCGAACAGGAGAAGGAAGCCATCCTCAGCAGCCTAAAAAATGTGGCGGTTGAGTATCTTGACCCTCAGATGCGCATCATCTGGGTCAATACCGCCGTGCAAAAATCCTTGGGCCATTCTTTGCATGACCTCGGTGGGAAATACTGCTATCAATCAATTCAAGGAATTAGTGCGCCCTGCCCAGGCTGCAAAGCCGCCTTAACCCTGCAAACCGGCCATCCTCATGAGGGGGAACTGGTCACCCCGGACGGCAAGACCTGGATAACTCGCAGCAACGGCATAAAAGGAAGAGATGGACTATTGCAGGGTGTGGTCCATGTTGCCATGAATATTACGGAGCGAAAAAGGGCCGCAGAGAAAATTGCCGCAATGAAGCAACGTCTGGCAGACGTCATCGACTTCTTGCCGGATGCCACATTTGCCATTGACAATCAGGGCATAGTCCTAACCTGGAACCGGGCCATGGAAAAGATGACGGGGGCCAGAGCCATAGATATGATCGGCAAGGGCGACTACGAATACGCGCTGCCGTTTTACGGCATAAGAAGGCCGATTTTGGCGGATCTGGCTCTCCTGGCGGATGAAGAGATCGAGAAGAATTATTCCGGCCTGCAAAGGGACGGCAAAACGCTAATAAGCGAGATATTTATCCCCACTTTCGGGCCGACAGGCTCTTTCATCTGGGCCAAAGCCACGCCGCTTTACGACTCTCTAGGCAATATCGTGGGCTCTATCGAGTCTATTCGAGATATCACGGATATGCGAAGAACAGAGCAGACGCTGGAGAGATCGAAATCCGAGCTGCGCATCGCATCCGATATCCAAAGGAGCTTTTTGCCGGAAAGAGTTCCTCCCGTTTCAGGCTTTGATCTGGCGGCGACATTCATTCCCGCCATGGAAGTAGGGGGTGATTTTTATGACTTCATACCCGGAGAGGGAAAGCTGGGAATTGTCATAGCCGACGTATCCGGAAAGAGCGTGCCTGCCGCTCTGTTCATGGCGCTTTCGCGCACCATTGTGAGAATCAATGCCAATCATCACGAAAAAGGAACAGACGTGCTGGAGGATGCAAATAACATGATCTGCGCAGACTCAAGGGAGGGCATGTTCGTCACCCTCTTTTACGGAGTCCTGGATCAGAATTCGCGCAGCCTGATTTACGCCAATGCAGGACATCCTCCGCCATTGCTCATGCGCAGTGGCAGCAATGCCTTTGAGAAATTGGAGGTGACGGGCATTGCTCTGGGGGCGATCGGAGGGGCGAAATATGAAGAGCGCCGAATTGAACTCACCTCAGGGGACGTTCTTGTGCTCTACACGGACGGTGTAAATGAGGCAGAGAACAGCAGTTGCGAGCAGTACGGCATTGAACGGTTCTGTTCCATGGTTCGCGAATCTTGCCATCTCAGTGCTCAGGGGATACTGGATAAAATACTGGGAGATATATCCCAATTCTGTGAAGGTCAGGCTCAGTTTGACGATATTACCATGGTAGTAGTAAAAGCAGTGTGAATTATAAATTAAACGATGTGATATCTATGGATATAAACCAGAATAGCATCGATAACATGCCCATCGTCTCCGTTTCCGGTAGAATCGACGGCGCCACTTACAAAGATCTCGAGACCATCCTGAACGAGCTGATAGACCAGAACAAATCGGAGATCGTGCTCGATCTGGAAGGAGTGGTTTATATCAGCAGCGTTGGATTGCGGGTTTTGCTCGCAGCGCAAAAGAAAGTCCGGCCGAAGGGGGGAGAATTGAAGCTGGTCTCTTTACAGCCCTTCGTAAGAGAGGTATTCGAGATCACCGGCTTTACCAAGCTCTTCACCATCTATCCCAATCAGGGAGAGGCGCTGAGCGGGACTAAACTGTAATTTCGAAATTATGATTAAATCGTGATGACAATGGGATTAATTGAAAGGGAGCAGGAGATCACAGTAGCGGCAACGACTGAGCAGATTCCCGTCATCTCTGACTTCATCGAAGGCTTGATGGGCCTAGCAAACTTTGATTTGCGGAAGATAATGGAGGTCCAACTGGCCGCTGAAGAGGCATGCACCAATGTTGCCAAGTACGCCTACCCTGGAAAAGACGGCACGATCCATATTATCGCCAGAGTGTCAGGCGATCGGCTGGAGCTGATCATCGAGGACGATGGAGCCCCATTCGATCCCACCGCTCATACTGTGGTCCTATCCCAGTCCGACACAAAATACTGTCCCATTGGCGGTCTAGGAATTCATCTCATCAGGAGTTATGTGGATGGGATGTCTTTCGAGTTTAGAGACGGAAAGAATAGACTCACGCTGGTAAAAAATAGGGATAAATAGCGTGCGACGCCAAAATCAATAAATCTATTCGTGGATATGATTTCTTATGCTGCTGCGCGCACGAGCGGGTGCGGGAGGGAGACGGGCGCCCGTCCCTCACCCAGGATGCAGAGCTTGCGAAAGGTTCCCTGGTTTGAAGGTCTGGGGCCATAAGGATTTTATTCTTATGCGGTGTATGAATACTATTATGGGAGCTGATGCCAAGAAAGCCGATGCCGATCCCATTATCCAGGATGCACTTCGTAGAGAGCTTGCGCTCTTCGAAACCAGAAAGAGGCTGGTTCTTTCCGAAATAGCGGATATGGAGCGCAAATACGCCATGACATCCTCTGAATTCTGGAATAAATTTGAAAGCGGTGCCATGGGAGATGATCAGGACTACTTTGTGTGGTGGAGTCTGATCCGTGGCCTTGAGGCAGTAAGAGCGCGAAAGGATTTTTGAACAAATTTGCACTCACTTTATCGGCCAGCCCAAAATGGCCTTGTCGATCTCTTCCATCAGCCGCCTGGTCTCCGCCAGGGCCACAACCACTTTCTGATAATGCATGAGATCGTCGAAAGATAGCTGTCTGCCCCGGCGGTCCTTGAGCCACTTCTCGCAGACCTGGTAGCCGCCCACATGAAACTCCCAGACCTCCTTGGGGACGCCCTCGAAGTATTGCGTCTTGTTGATGTAAACGTAGCCCGGCTGGCCTTCCTCGTAGACCACGAACTTGGGAAAGCCCTTCTCCACGATATTGTCGCCCGCCACAGGATAGCGGGTGAGAAGCTGGGTAAGCTGGGGCGACTCCAGCAGATGCAGCGCTACCAGTTCCTCACCCAGAAATGATAAAAGAGAAAATAAAAATGAATGGAGTTTAATTATTATGTCCCGATCTTCACCGGCTCCACAATGGCCCTCAATGTAGCTATGGCAGACAGCGCTGCCAGATAGCTGGTCTTGGGGTTTCTGGGTGAGGGAACATTTTCTACCAGGGTCGTGATCCGCCCAAAGTCGCCCTCCACCACGATCTCGTGCCGATTTACATGGATGTTTGGATCGGCCACAATCTTCACGCGCACCTCGCCTTCCCCGGACGCCAGGAAAAGAGTGGCGGCCACATTGACATTGGCAGGAAAAGCCTTCACTGCCTGCAGCGCGCTTCCCTCAAAGATCTGCGTCGGCCCCGCGAGCAGATCCAGATCGATCTTATTTTCCAGAATGTAGGGCGCGCCCTTCAGCCCGTTGGGATTCTTGGTGGTGGTGAGAGTCACGCTGCGAATGGTGCCAATGCGAGCGGACTTAATACCATCCAGGCCCGATATCGCGCCGGAGGGAAGATAAACTCGCGAGCCGTGCTCTTTTGCCAGGGCCTTCACCTCGGCAAAGAACTCCCTGTCCGCGAGAGCCCCTACGCTCATGATCATCAGCTTCTTTCCCTTTTCCAACGCAGCCCTGGCAATGGCCGGGACGGCCTTCTGGCTGGCCGCCTCTACTACCACATCGGAGAGGCTCACCAGCTCCTCCAATTTGAGCCTAGCCGGCTTATGCTGCAAGCTATCGATCAGCGCCGCCGCTGTTTCCGGATTATGATCGCATACTGCAACTAAATTCGCGTCTAACGCACCGGAGTCTACTGCTTTTGCAATCTCGGCCCCAATAGCGCCGCACCCAACAAGCCCGATCTTAATAGGCATCGGAGGCTATAAATCAATTGGACATCAAAATCTTTGCGGTATGCTAACGTCAGAGCTGGAGAGATTTGTGGCCGAGGACCTGGGCGAGTGGGACGACTCCAGCAGCCTCGTTCCTGAGATAGAGGCGAAGGCAGTCATCATCGCCAACGAAGATTGCATCATCTCCGGCCTCGCAGAAGCGCAGGAAATTTTTGCATATTTCGGTCTTTTAGCAGCGCCTCTTTACGATGACGGCGAGTTCGTGCCTGCCAAAGCCCAGGTTATCTCTGTTCGCGGAAGTGCCAGAGCCGTCCTTCAAGCGGAGAGGCTGGCCCTGAACTTCATGGCGCGCATGAGCGGCATCTCCACATTAACTAGAGAGTGCGTTCTTTCCGCTGGCGGGCAGGTGCGCATTGCCGCGACTCGCAAGACCACACCCGGCTTTCGCGTATTCGAGAAGAAGGCCGTATTTTTAGGTGGTGGCGATACGCACAGGTTCAATCTCTCCGATGCCGTGCTCATCAAGGACAACCACATAAAAATTCTGGGCCTGGAGCAATGCCTGCATCGCGCCAAAGAACGCGCCAGTTTCACCAAGAAGATAGAGGTGGAGGTAGAAAGCCTCGATGACATGATCAAAGCTGCGAAAGGCGGCGCAGATATCATCATGTTCGATAATATGGCCCCTGAGGAGATTGCCCGGGGAGTCGAGCTACTTATGGAAAAAGGCCTTAGGGATCGCATGCTTCTGGAGGCGTCGGGAGGCATAACGCTTGATAATATCCGGGAATATGCAGCCAGCGGTGTGGATGTAATATCTCTGGGAGCCCTTACCAGAAACGCAAGATGGATCGATCTAAGCCTGGAGATCGACCTGTATTAGAGCAAAATTCAAATTGAAAAAGAATATAATGCATAGAGAATGGTGTTCCTAAGATGCGGCGTCTGATCTGTCTGCCATGTTTAGTATGTCTGCTATTCTCAATTCTCCTAGTCCAAGCAGCCCATGCAAAAGAAGACACTGATGATAGTGACGAGGTAGCCTTCAAGGATTTTAACCTCAATATTGGAGATCGCATTGATCTGGGCGACTATCAGATGGAGCTCATCGAGATACAGTCGGTAAGAGATGGGCTGGTGGTGATGAGAACCTCCAAGGTAGGCGGGCCCTTAGATGAGCAAAGAGCCCTCTTGCTGGACAGCCCCAACAATTTCGATGGTGGCGCGGAAAACGGTGGCATTACCATTACCGTAGCCGATATTTTCGACGAGCAGTCTGCCAAAGTGAGGATCGAGTATCAGAAGAGCCTGGGAACCGCCAGGAAGCATGCCTCAGAAAGGCCTGCTGCGGCATTGGACAAGCCAGAGCTTTCCGTGCAAAAGAGCTTCGAGCGGAATCAAATGAGCGTAGGCGACGAAGTTAAGGTCACCCTCACTGTCAAGAACACAGGCACGGGACAGGCTCTGGGCATAAAAGCAGAAGATGCACCGCCCCTCCCTGAATTCTCTTATGTCGCCGGCTATCCGCCCAAGATCAAGGAGACTTTGGACTCAGGGCAATCGGATTCGGCGGTTTATGTGATGAGCGCAGTAAAAGATGGCTCTATCCGTGTTCCTGCCATAATTGTCAGCTATACCGACGCAAAGAAGAATGCCAAATCAAATAGCTCGGAGCCGTTTAACATTCTGATAAGCCCCAAGAGCAAGGCGGATCTGGCCGTTAAGCTCGCCGGCTTAGCACCGATAGCTCTTGATGGAGAAAGCATGCTGAACATCAGCATATCCAATTCAGGAACGGCTTCAGCAACCAGAATAGAAGCAGATGGAACAGTCATGCCTTCCGAGGGCCTGCAAGTTACGGGCCTGGAGAAGAGCTTCTTTGAGATAATGCCGGGAGAGGAAGCGAATTACTCGGTCAGGCTCTTGGGCCAAAAGCCGGGCAACTACACCATCCGCCTCATAGTCAATTATGAAGGAGGAGACGGATCCGTTATCAGAGAGGGCACTGCTGTGGTAGTTGTCCTGGGACGAGAGTATAAATATCAATATCTACTACTTATTGTCCCAATTGCAATTGTCATTGCCTGGATGTATAGGCGATACAGAGAGTATAAATATTGATAAAAAGACATAAACAGCGAGATTTGATGTCATGCTTAACGTACTCATGCTCGGCGTAGGCCAGTGCGGTAATCGAATACTGGACGCAATAAATAGGGAAGCGTTTGGGGGCGGAGGAGCCGCTAATCTGGCCAAGTATTATTTGCGCCCCAAGTTCCCCAGTCGAGTGGAGACTCTAGCCATAAATACTGCCATAAATGACCTCAAGGAGCTGCGCTTCACTACGGCCAAAGATAGACTGCATGTCCCCAATCTGCACGGTGTGGGTGCCAATAGAAATGTGGGCAAGCAGGCCTTTATGGATAATCGCGACATGATCATGGGCGAGATCGAGAAGAGGGGTGACTTCGATATTGCCTTTGTGATAACATCAACGTCCGGCGGGACCGGCTCATCTTTCACACCACTACTCATAAATGAATTGAAGAGACAGTACCGAGATATCACAGTCGTCACGGTTGCCATTCTGCCTGCCCGAGAGGAGGGGTCCATCTACCTGCAAAATGCCGCCTTTTGCATGAGGGAGTTGATGGAGGTTGACGCAGAGGGCATCATCCTGGCCGACAACCAGAACATGAAGAGGTTTGGCGGTGATATTGCCTCTGCCTACAACAAGATCAACGACATGATCGCCAAACGTTTATTGTTCTTGATCGAGTCTTTGGATTCCGAGATGCTCTCTGTAACCGATCTTGGTGACTTCAAGACGGTGATGAATGGGGGCCTGCGCATTGGCACTATGGGATTTTATCAGGCAGACAGCAAGAATCTGTCCATCAGCGATGCCATTGAGAACAGCCTCAAGCCTGCCAATTTGCTTTATCCTGCCAATGTTGCGGACGACTCCGCCAGAGCCATGATCATCATTCAGGGCTCTCGGGAGCATCTGGACGTGGACGAGATCACCAAAGAGGTGGAGAGGCTCACTGCCAGCGCAGGTCACGTATTCAAGGGTATTGTGATCAAGAAGGGAAATCCCAAGGTGCTCTCGGTCTTCACCTTAGCCAGCGCCCCTGAACTGGAATCCATCTATGCCCAGGCAGCGCGAGGCATGCAGGACGAGAAGGAGAAACGGTGCAGAGCCCGAAAACAGCTTGACGATGCCTTCGCTCATATCGAGGATTTGGAAGAGATCTACTAAAAGAAAAAGATCTTGAGAAATTTTCAGGAATTTCAGGTGCTTATTTGATCTGCGCCGAATCCCTTTTTCACTAAGATCTCTTTAATCCTTTGAATATGGTTGCCCTGCAGTTCAATCAGGCTTTCTTTAACAGTGCCGCCGCAGGCCAGCTTGGATTTGAGATGCGTACAAAGCTCTTGAAGATCAATCTCATGAGGATCAATGCCTTGGATGACAGTCACCTCTTTTCCATACCTGCGCTTTTGCACTTTCACTGCTATCCTCTGCTGCTCCTTGGCAACCTCCTCGCAGATACAGAGCTCCGTGGGAAGGCCACAGACGGTACACATTTGAGAACTCATTTGGTGGCAGTTACCTCCGCAATATACCAACATTAAAGCTGATTATGCTATTAAAATCTAATGGTGTGGCTTCATGCACGAAATCGACCTCTTCTACGCATCTCGTCCAGCTTTCGATATAGTATTTCTGCCAGGAATATCAGCAGGGCTAAGAGCAACAGAATGTCTCTTCGTGATAGCCTCTCCTGCACGGTTCTCTGGCTGACACGACCGGCTTCGACCACAAGGCTTTGGCGGGCCTCATCTTCGCTGAAGACCTTTCCGCCATTGGCCATGATCAGCCGGGAAAGCTCAGGATTAAAGCCTATATCTCGATACTCCAGGGGGTAGTTGACTGCCAGGCCATAGCTTCCGATGTAGTAGATGCCTGAGCTGTTGGGCGTAAAGGTAGCTACATATCGATTGTCGCCCACCTTTTCCACATCTGCATCGGAAAGGCTGGGCCGCGCATTGCTGCTGATGGTGACGGATAAGGGTGTACCCTGCCATCCGTCATCCGCTTCGACGCGATCATCCTGGGGCCGCGGATCGCCTACCGCCCAATTGACGGTAGACGAAATCATTTGCGAGCTTGGACTGGCATAGAGCGATCCGGCCCAGGCACTGCCATCATCGACTGTTAGAGCCGCCACCCTGCCCAGACCATAGCGCCACACAGTCAAGACGGGCTTGCCGTCGGGCAGAGCCGCCAGACGCTGGGCGCCGGAACGAGGCGTGACATCATTAAAGCCGGTCACTGTTGCATTCAAGTTCAGATCGGCTGTAATGTAGTGATTCTTATTGACCACATTTACTGCATATCCAGAGAGGCTACTTTCCTGAGATGGTATGTCCAAAGAGGGCTCTTGCATAGTAGTGGTGAGCGAGTCCGGATAGACGAAGGCTGAATAGTCCGATCCGGTCTGGGCTGCCAGATAATCGAACCGGCCCGTCGCCCCGGGGAAGGCCTGCACCTGTACAAGACGAGTGGTGACGTTCATCAGGCTAAGCAGGTCGATGGAGCGCGCCACCACTTCCGGATAGTTGTAGAGGTTTCCATCCGAGAGAATAACCAATTCACCCTGGCCGCCGCTAACATTTAGCATATCCCAGGCCAGCTGTAGGCCGCTATCCAGATAGCTGTTCTCCGTGCCCGCGGGCGCGAGGCTCATTATCCTCTCCCGAAGAACGCCCTCTCCCCGTGATAGGGGAACGGGATCGAGAACATCGTAGGCTTTGGTGCCAAATACTATCAGGCCCACCTTATAGTCCTGGAAATGGGGCGATTTGAGCAACTCCACCGCCAGAGCCTTCTCGTAATCGAGCAGAGGCGTGCCATCCCCCGTTCGCGTGGTGAGCAAGGAGAAGGAGATATCCATCACGAAGATGAGCGTCTTGCCGCCCTCAAAGATGCTGGGCATAGAGCGCACTGGCAAAATATCCTCCAGACTGGAGTTGCGATAATCGCCCAGGTCATAGGCATCCTCGCCCCCTACCACGACCAGCCCTCCGCCTTCGCGCACATAACCTTGCAGTGGATTTAGATTGGAATTGTATTTGATGTCATCGAGCACTACAGCCTTATAGTCCTTTAGCTGGTCCGGAAGCTCGGAAACGAGTGTCAGCTTGTAAAGGTCATTGAGATTGATAGCCAGGGGTGAGTTGCCGCGAGAGATGAGCAGAACCTGTGGCTTAGGGACGACATAGACCGCCTTTTGATAGTTGTCGTTTATGGGCTGCCCGTCCGTGGCAATAGTCGCTCGCAGAATATGGTTTCCAGTCTCCAGGAAGGAATGGGAGATCTTGATGGACGCACTGGTGTTGGCCACAACCGTGTCGCTGTAGATCAATTTACCATCGGCAAAAACGGAAAGTGGCCCCTGGTAGCTTCTCGATGATCGGACTAAAACCCGGAAGGGATAATCCCCGGCCAGGACTGCAGTGTTAGTCCCGGAGATCTCCACGCCCGCGTCATCTCTCTGGGGAGTGAGAGAGAGGGCAAAGGTCGTGGTATTGGAGGCGCGCGCCAGTGTCAGGGCATCGGCTAGGGAGCGGCCGCTATTGCTGTAGCCATCCGATACCAAAAGAAGAGTGCTGCCCGGCAGGGCGTACTGCACGATTCTGTCGCCCAGTGGCGTAGCATCCCCTGAGAAGGTACGTAGGGGCGCGTCTACAAAGCTTTTCACCCGCGCCGCGACATCTGTGTCAAATATGCCCATAGATCCGGTCCGATCGTCTAAGATGGTGATGCTGGGCTTTTGCGACTGGACGGTATGCACCTCGACAAAATAGGGATTGGCGGCGGCAGCTATGATCAGGCAAAAGGCGAGAAGCCTTGAGGCGGCAAAGAGCCTGTTCTTAGCTCTTGTGCGAATTATAGCCGCGCCCAAGAGCAAGATAAATGGGATGGCCCAGAGCAACTGCGGCGTGGCAAAATAAAGATCCAGGATCATGTCTCTCTCCTCTTACGCATAATGGCCAGCTCCAGAAGGATGGCGAGAGCCGCGAGTGCGATGATCCAGTTAGAGAGGTCCTTTTCCACTGTGGTTTCCCGGCTGTCGGCTACAAACGCTCCCGCATCAACGCCATTCTTTCTTTGCAGAGAGGACTCTTTGAGATCATACATATTTGCAGCCACTGCCTTTCCCTGGAAGCGATAGACTCCCACCTCGTCCAGCAGCAGAGTGCTCGCAGCAAGACTCGTAGAGGGCGTTTCTACAGTGGTCGTTTCGCCCAGATGGATTATCTCGCCCGTCTTGCGATTGGCCTCTATTATGTCCGGTACGCCTGTGATCCAGCTCACCATCTGATACCAGAAGATGGGATATTCCGGACGCAGATAGAAATCGGAATCCATCTCCAGACCGCTGTAGATCACCATGCCTTTTCCCAGTCGCCAATAGGAGAGGATGGGTTGGCCATTGGCCTCGACTAATGTGGTGGAGCCCTTTCGGGATACTGCCTCTGGAAAACGGAAAATGCCGATCTCATCGAAGTGCACGCCTTTGGCAAAGCCCTCACTACGAACCCAGAGGCTGGCAGGACCTGCCTGCTCGCCCATGACCCGCACCGGTAGGTACTCAGGGCTCTCCTGGTCAGAGGCAATGAATATCACCCTTCCGCCATCGATGTAGCGATTTAGCTTGCCGTCCAGTGAAGCATTCCTGGCCACCACGACCAGGTCGAAGCTATTGAAATCACCGGAGGTCTCGACCTTTACATTTGGCAGGGAGCGAAGAGCTGCCAGGGCCGGTCCCTCTTCGCCAAGGTACAGAACCCTCTTTTGAGCCAGGTCAGGAACATAAACATAGGCATGGTTGTCCCAGGCAACCGCATCCTCCATGTCCAAAGAGATCTCATTGACTCCAGGGTAAGCCGTAAAGGAGAGATAGTAGTCTGCCCCTCCCGCCATCTGCACCGTGCGGCCGGCTGCGCCCCCCGGGCCACGGATGGTGATGGGGACCGCTCTTGCGGGACCCCAGTTATGCACCTGAGCCGTGTGGTTGACATATCCCGGTCCGGGCACATCCCAGGCCTCCACCAGGGCCAGGTTGTCGCCTCCCTGGTAGCAGTCGGCAAAGACTATGCTCACCCGCCCGTCTGCCTGCAAAATCTTGCGGGTGGTCTCTGGCTCGTCGCCGATCCAGCTTATGAAATCCGAGACCACCAGCATGTGGCCGCCCTCGCCTGCAAGCAAGCTACCGGCCAGCGTCATGGCGCTGGAAAGGTCTGCAGAGACGGCTTTGGGCAATTGCTGCCGCAAAGCGTCTCTGGCCTCGGTGGGACTGCCCTCAGAAAGAACGGTCAGGGGCATGCTCTCTGCCAACACGATGCTGATCCTCTGGTATTTGTCCAGATAGGGATCAATCAGCTGCAGCGCGCGGGTGTCGGCCTGCATGCTTGCCGAGCCGTCCAGGACCACTACCAGATGGCTGCTGGCAGGCCCCGTCTCTGTCGTGAAAGGCCCGGCAGCCGCGACGGATAGAGAGAGAAGCACCAAAAGCTGCACCCAGAAGAGGGGATCGTTGATCAGGCGACTGAGCACGGCGGAGCGCTCAGCCTCGCCCTCTCGCAGGAACTGCGTGGCTGAGAAGCGGATCTCCTTGGGCCGGGGACGGATAAGGTATATTATTATCAGGGGAATTATAGAGAGGAGCCCCAGAAGGGCCATGGGATTCCTGAAAGGCATCAGAATAACCTTTTGATTCAAGAACTATGAAAAGGTTTGCGCAGGACCTAAATATAATCGAGGCAAACCTTTCCCAAAATAGAGGTTCTGGTTATGGTCGGCGCCATGGAGATCTATATGCTTTTGCCCAAGACCAACTGCAAGAAGTGCGGGCTTCCCACCTGCATGGCCTTTGCCGTTGGCCTTTTGGGCCGGGAGAAGAAGGTCGATGAGTGTACTCCATTAATTGAGGAGAAGAAGTACGAGGCCAAGCTGAAAAAGCTGCGAGAAGTGATAGCCCCGATCGAAAATGCCTCGGAGACCGGGCTGATCATACATCCGGAGAAGTGCTTTGGCTGCGGCAACTGCGTTGTCGCCTGTCCCGTCAATGTGGCCGCAGAGCCCACGCGCTCTGCGGTGGGTCTGGGCCCAGAG
>JALNZQ010000296.1 GCA_023229165.1 Methanothrix sp. | reverse complement strand
TTTGTTCTCGGCATAGTCATGGGACTGGGTCAAGAGGGCATCTGGTGGGGAATTGTCTTTGGCAACATCAGCGGAAGTCTTTTCGCCTACCTGTGGGCCAAACTCTACATATCTCGGTTGATAAAGGATAAGGGGCTCCCGATGTAAGAACACGACAGATGCCGCTTATACCTTCCCGATCCTTCAATGCCATCCCCTAAAATCGCCCTCGCATTTGACCTTTTTCGTGGTACTCAGATGCTAAAATGGATATTTTGTCGCCTATGGGAATGGTCAAGTCGTTATCCTGTAGCCGAGCTATTCCCTCTTCGATGTAGTTGATCCAGATCTTCTCTTTCACCTCGCCAGCCTTGCGGTACTGCGCCTCTATCTCCAGGCAGACCGTATCAAAGTCCAGGCCCGCAATGACAAGAGCGGAGCAGTCTGGGGCGTCTCCCGGCCGGTTGGCGATCAGCTTCATGATGAATATGTCCTCCAGGGAGGCATCCCTGACCATCAGGCTGCCGAATGACCTGATTCGAGTAGCCCTCTGCCACATAGATTCGGAGAGGTCAAAGTCGTAAGAGATCCGCTCGGCGAAGATGTCAAGATTGCGTCCGCCCTTCACTGCCAGCCGTTTAACTCCGAGCCGCTCATGCCTCTTCTCTGGACCAACGATCTCAAAGCCCAGGGCTTTGGCCGCAGCAAGCATCCTCTTCTTGTCTTCTTCGCTCCTGCAGACGACATCAATATCCTTGGTGGCATCCTTTAGCCCCAGCTCCAGCATAACGGCTCCGCCTATGAGCAGGGCCTCAACCTTCTGCTCCAGAACCTGGCCGAGCTGCTCGAACAGCTCGTTTATCTCCTCTCGCCGGGAGATCCTGTTAGAGCTGGATATCATAGAGATCCGTCCTGTCCTCGATATCTTCCAGGGTTGGATAGCCTTTGATCCTCTCGCCCTGCAGCACTGCTTTCAGATCCTTCATCATGGGATGATCGATAGCCTCCAATTTATCCCTGTTCTTCAGATAGAATAGCACGCAAAAAAGCTTCTGGAAGGACTCCCATGCCGAGTCCAGGGAGTGGATGAAGACCTCCTGGATGGGCAGTTCCCTTTTGGGCAGAGTGTAGTAATTATCTCGCAGGCCCAGCTTTATCCCGTAATCCTCGTAGGCGGAAAAAGAGGAGAATGTGGCATCCTGCGGCCTCAGGCTCTTGAAGAGCACGCTTATCCCGTAGTTTTTGATGAGCAGAGCCTCACGGGGCACGAGGCGCAGGACCTGGTATTCCTGAAGTGAGGTCACGAAGTCCTTCAGCTCCGGCCAGACGATGTAGTTGAAGGAGAAGAGATAGGCTTTGCCCTGCCTGGAGCGGCTGACCGCGCCCACCCAGAGGAAGCCCTTCAGATAGCCGTACAGGGTATCACTGGGGATGCCCGTCTCCATGGCCAGAGTCGCCAGGCTCCTGGGGGTCCGGTCCAGCCTGGCGAGCAGCTCCACCCGCCTGAGGGAGAGGATCTTATGCAGGGGCGAAGCCCGGTGGCTGAAGTAGAGCCTCTTGAATGCCTCTGCCGGGGGCGTGCCGGCCATGACGACCTCGCGCCCACGCCGCTCCACCAGCCCCTTCTCTACCAGATGAGTTATGAGCCGGGAGACGGTCTCCCTGCGAAGCTCCAGCTCTGCCTGAAGGGTACTGGGGTTCATCGGCACTCTGGATCCGGTGATGAGGACAAGCGCTCGGATGTCGTTCTGGCTAAAGGGCATTTTCTTTGAATTGGATCAAATATGTATATAAATGTGATCTCTATTCAAGAAAATATATGTATGAGCAAACCCAGGCCAGGCAATGGTGTACTCCCTGGCCCGCGGGAGGTCGCCCGCCCGCCGGTAGCAAAATAATGATGGTTTTTATGCGAGTGAGGAGAGTAAGCCCCCTTCTGTTCGTGACGGCATTCAGCTTAGCGCCATACCCGAGCTTGGCTGGACGTCCGTGATTTCAGCTCTATTTTGGCTTGCACCCACAGGGTTTCGCCGTTTCATCCGCCACCCGCGCGACCTCAGCCTCGCGGCATCATCGCTTTAACGCGGAGCGGTCTCGTTTCTGTGCCAGAGCCGGAGCTCTCGCCCCACATCCTCAGGGGATGTCTGTGTGTCCAGTGGTGGGGGGACTTTCCACACCGGCCAGAGTTGGCCAGCGGCAGCCGCCCTTCCTCTCTCGCTGACAACGTAGGTCCATGGCACGGTTTATAACGCCTTCGCTCTCGATGTAAGGCAAATCTTTATCCCAGGACCGTTCTTTCTATCCCTCAGATGGCCCGAGATCAGAGAGATTACTACTACTGGCAGGCAAAGCAAGAGGGCTATAGAGCCCGCTCCGCCTATAAGCTGCTGCAGATAAATGAGAAGTTTCACATCATCAAGCGAGGGGACAGCGTGGTTGATCTGGGGGCAGCGCCAGGCGGCTGGCTGCAGGTGGCGGCCAAGCTTTCCGGTGGCAACATAGTGGGCGTTGACCTGGAGGGCATAGCGCCCATCCCCGGTGTGAAAACTTTTAAGGCGGACATAACCAGTGAGAGCACCGTAGATCTGGTGAAAGAGGCCTTAGGTGGGGATGCGGATGTGGTGATCTGCGATGCTGCGCCTAACATCACCGGTGCCTGGCACAGGGACCATGCCGTCTCCGTCGACTTAGCCCGCTCGGCACTTAAAATTGCCAAGAAGCTGCTGCGGCCGCGTGGAAATTTTGTGGTCAAGGTCTTCCAGGGCGACATGTTCCCGGACTATTTAAACGAGGTTCGAAAGGAGTTCTCATCCGTCCACGCCCATTCACCGCTTGCATCCAGAAAGGAGAGTGCAGAGACCTACGTCGTGGCCAAAAAGCTGCTCACAAGCCCAGTGAGGAGAGGCGATATGCTGGACGTGCAGATCGAGTATTTGGGCAAATCGGGAGACGGTGTAGCCCTGGTGGAAGGCTTCGCGATCATTGTGCGCAAAGCGCAGCCTGGCGAGAAGCTGCGGGTGAAGATCGATGCGGTCAAGCCCAATTTTGCCTTCGCCGATATACTGGAGAGAAAGGATTAATAACCTGCCCAAGAAACGCAGAGTGAAGGGCGATGCTATGGAAGACAATGCCGTAATTTTCGTCGGTGAGGATCATGACTTTAAA
>JALNZQ010000295.1 GCA_023229165.1 Methanothrix sp. | reverse complement strand
CGGAAAAGCTGGGATATGAGGAGTGAGCCCATGGCCTATTATTTTTTTTTTTGTAGGTGATTGTTAATGAAAGTAAAGGCAGTCTTAATACTACTATCACTTGTAGTGCTATGCTCGTACTCTGTGGCGCAGGCACAGGAGAACACTACCGGTTACTGGCTTAAAAAAGGTTATGAACTGAGCCCAAACGGCTCTAATGAACAGGCCCTTCAAGCCTACGAAAAGGCTCTAGTCACCTCAGACCAGGTTCTGGAGAAAAATCCAAAGAATGCCAGCGTCTTGCGCGTCAAGGCCGAGGCCCTCACCCGGCTGGGCCGGTGGGATGAGAGCCGGAAGATTTTAGAGAATGTCATCGAGATCAACCCCAAGAACTACGATGCCATTGGCAGGAAGGGCGAGCTTCTCTTCATGATGGGCAGGTTCAACGAGTCCCTGAAGGCCTTCAACCAGGCAATTGAGCTGATACCGGCCAATGATACCCTGGAGCTAGTAGCGTATCGGTCTGCCAAGTCAGAGGTTCTGAAGATCGTTGAGCAAGATATCCTGGAAAATCCCGAGAATGCCAAAGCTTGGGAAGGAAAGAGACGCGCCCTGCAGTTGGCGAAGACGTTGGGGTACCAAGAATAGTCCTGAAGTCAATGAAAAGTGAAACGGCGGAGGCGCACCCGTCCAGAAAGCTGCGGGGTATCTATAAAAATAAATATATTAATATTATTATTATCAATTGAATTGAACTCCGCTTAATTATTTCCATATTTCATGCATATTAAGGCACTTTAGACATAAAGTTCAAATAGTATTAGGATAAATCATTATTAAAAAAATTAGCTAGAAATAACGAAGAGCAAGAGATCCGGGTCTTCTTGAGCCATCTGAGGGGATGGATGCAGCTTTCCCGAAATCCTGCTTGAATCAATAGAGATGAAGGGGGAGGATAAAAACGTCAATGTTGATACCTATCGGCATAGTAATGCTGAGCGGCGCAGTAGGCGGAATTGTGAATGCGCTGGTGAGCGACAACGGCTTTGTCAGGCCAAGCGAGGAGACCTCGGGTGATGTGGTCATCATCCGCCCCGGCTTTGCGGGCAACATACTTCTGGGAGCAATGGCTGCCTTCATCTCCTGGGGCCTTTACGGAGAATTCAGCAATGCAATTATCTGGGGTGCGAAAAGCGGAATGGGAACGGCTGAGATAAACGTTTCCATCGCATCCATCGCCGGCGCCATTCTGGTGGGGATAGGCGGAGCCCGCTGGCTGACCAACGAGGTGGACAAGAAGCTGCTGCGGACTGCAGCGGTCACGGCTGCTGCCTCCAAGGCGTCCTTCGATGATTCCCAAAAAATTGCCAGGGCCACCCCGGCCCAGGCCTTCAATATCGCCAAGAAGATGTACAAAGAGTGAGAAACTTAAGGCATGAATGGGCCACTACGATCACAGAGTGCATGCAGGTAATGCTGGGGACGTCTGGAAGCATTTCCTCCTGCTGGAGGCGGCAGATTGCCTTCTTGACCCCGACGGCAGCCTGGTCTATGCGGAAAGCCACGTGGGACGCCCCGAGTATGCCCTGAGAGCGCCCGGCGATTGGGAGGGCGGAATTGGCAAGATCTGGCCGCATCTGCCTTCCCTTCGAAATTTTTGCTATTTTGATATCCTGGCTGATTTGAATCATCAAGGCCTGATACCGGGCCTGGGGCTTTATCCGGGATCGGCCCGACTGGTCATGGAACTGGCCGAGAGGAAGAGGGCAAAGCTACTGGCTGAGCTCTGGGATATTGATGCCAATGTCATAGATACATGGCGGCAGTACCAGCAGATCGCCCTGCATTTAGGTGACGGATTTTCGGGAGTCATGTCTCTACTGGATCGGCAGCCACCAGGACTTTTGCTCATAGACCCACCCTGCATTGATCCCTCTGAGGTGATCTCTGCTGAAAATCTCTTTGTCGCAGCGAAGGAAAAAGGCTGGACGGTGCTCTGCTGGTATATGATGGACGGAGAGGCTCTTGCGTCAGATAGTATCACCGAATTCTCAATCGAGTTTTCCAAAATAGAACTGGACTGCGGACGAGCGAGAGGCTGCACAATCGCATTGGCCTGCCCCAACGGCTCTCTAAGACGCCATTTGGATGGAAGAATAAAAACCTTCATAAAGACAATGCAAAATTTTGCATTCGGTTCATCGAAATAGATATAATACATGCCGATTGACTCAAAGCCAAGCCTGTGGGGGGCTTCTAGATATGGAAATACCGCTGCTTGGAGATATTGCCGTCATATTTGTGCTCTCAGTATTAGTCCTGTTCATTTTTCACAAAATCAAGGCCCCTACCATTGTGGGCTTTCTGGTTACAGGGATATTGGCAGGTCCACAGGGGTTGGGGCTAATCCATGCAGCGGACCAGGTCAGCGTCCTGGCGGAGATCGGCGTTATCCTTCTGCTTTTTTCTATAGGCCTGGAGGTATCATTAAAAGACCTGATGAATATGAAGAAATACGTCTTGGTAGGCGGGTCGCTCCAGGTTGCCCTGACCACCCTTGCCGTCTTTGCCATATTGAGTTCTCTAGGCTGGCCGGAGGGAACGTCTATCATTCTTGGTTTTCTGGTATCCCTCAGCAGCACTGCCATAGTGCTGCGCATAATTCAAAGAAGGGATGAGTTTTACACCCCACAGGGTCGCACAATTCTGGGCATACTGATCTTTCAGGATATTGCGATAGTTCCCATGATGCTCATAACGCCCCTCCTGCCAGGAGTCACGGGTGGTGTTACAGATTCGCCTCTGGCCATTCTCGCCAAAGGTTTGGGCTTGATCTTCATTGTTATAGTAAGCGCCAAATGGATCGTGCCCAAAGCGCTCGATCATATTTCCAGGATCGGAGATAGAGAATTATTTCTGCTCAGCCTGGTTGCAATATGCTTTGCGGTGGCCTGGATCACCTCTTTGGCTGGATTGTCCCTCGGATTAGGCGCTTTTTTGGCGGGCCTTACCATCTCCGAGTCTCAATACAGCCACCAGGCCTTTGGCAACATACTGCCTCTGCGAGATGTCTTCACCAGCTTCTTCTTCGTCTCCATAGGAATGCTTCTTGATATTAATTACCTGCTGCAAAATCCGGTGTATCACGTGCTACTCTCCATAGGCATC
>JALNZQ010000294.1 GCA_023229165.1 Methanothrix sp. | reverse complement strand
CTTCATCTCCTGGATGAGATCCCCCTCCAGGGCATGCCGACCTGCGGTATCGACGATCCGAACGTCGTACTTCTTGGCAGCCTCCAGGCCGGCTTTGGCCACAGCAGGCGCATCGGGATTGCCCCTCTCGCCGTAAAAGAAGATGCCCTGCTTCTCGCAAAGCGCTTTTAGCTGGTCATAGGCTCCGGCGCGAAAGGTGTCGGCGCAGATGACCGCGGTGCGTAGGCCCTTTCTTTGAAAGAAGGTGGCAAGCTTCGCCGCAGTGGTGGTTTTTCCCGATCCTTGCAGGCCCACGAGCATGATGTTCTGCTTTTTCAGGGGAATATCGGAGCCGCGGCCTACCAGGTTGATCAGCTCCTGATAGACGATATTGATGACATGTTCACGCGGGTTCATGCCCGCGGCCGGCTTTTCATTCAGCGCCCGCTCTTTGATGGTGGTGGAAAGCTGCATCACCAGCTTCACATTCACATCTGCCTGCAGGAGCGCCCGCTGAATCTCCCGCACGGCATCGTCTACCAATGCCTTGTCTATCTTATTCGCCGACGCAATCTTCTTTAAAGCATTGCGCAGCGATCCGCCTAAGTTTTCCAGGACCATAATGCTTCAGGCAAAAGGAGGCTGGCAAACCATATAAAAATGTTCCTTGCCAAAAGAAAGGGTGTCGGAAAATAGATGAATAGCCGGATGAAAATAAAAAGTGAATGGCAATGCTAGATATTGTCTTTGTAAATAGCGCCCCTCCTGGCCAATTCAGCTAATAATCCATTTGCTTGCGAGATGTCTTCCCTGGCTACATCCTTGAATAAGTCTTTGTAAACCTTTGACAACTCGGCCAGCTCGCCGGCCTCCAATGAGATTGTATCATTCTCCTTGAAGGCTCCAAAGACCTCTCTTCCCTCCAATACGGCTGTCAACACCTCAGCTTTGTTGATCTCTTCCGGCGGCACCTTGAACAGGTCTCTATCAATCACGATCAAATCGGCCAATTTGCCAATCTCCAAAGACCCAGTCTCGTTCTCCATGAAGCAGGCATATGCTCCGTTGATGGTTGCGCATTCTATCATCGTCTTGAGATCGACTTTTTCCTCCGGCCAATAAGGCTTGGTTATATTGTTATCCGCGGGCAGCGAAAGTCTGGTAACTCCTGTCTTGATCTCATCGAGTGGATTGATTGTAAGATAGTCTCCGCAGGCTGGAAAGTCCGATCCAATAGCTACAATTGATCCGTTATCTATGAAGCTCTTCATGGGCATCATGTGCTCTGCCCTCTCGCTCCCCAGGTAGGGAAGATTATTCTGCTCATAGGTTGAGTCATAGTAGAACCAGTTGGGCGATGGCACGGGTATGACGCCCAGGGCACTAAAGCGCGGCAGGTCTTCCGGCGATACTATCACTACATGAGCAATCTTGTGCCGAGAGTCCCTCTTGCCGTTCTTCTCCATGGCACTCTGATAGGCATCAAGGGACATCTGAACGGCACCATCTCCGACGGCATGTATCTCAATCTGAAATCCTGCTTTATCCAGAGCGGTTATGGTATCATTGAATGTCTCCGGCTTCCAGATGGGAGACGACTTAAATCCAGGCCGATCGATATAGGGCTCCAGAAGCAGGGCGGTATGGCCTTCCACGACCCCATCCATAAACAGCTTTGCCGTCTTCATCTGCACGAGGTCTGAGGAATAGTTTTCTCTCTCTGAAATCAGACCTGAGATCTGCTTCACACCAAGGCCGGGATCGCATACTTGCTCTCCCCTCATTCTAACGTCAAGCTTTCCTTCTTTATCCAGTTTTGAATATGCTTTCATGATGCTTTCGTCGAAGACACCGGAATCCAGGAGGGTCGTAATCCCAAATCCTTTGGCTATATCCAGTATTCTCATCATGCCCTGTTTCATCTCATCTTCACTTACGGGCGGAAGCTTGGTCATGACCAGTGAAGCTGCAGATGCCTCTCTCAGGGTCCCAGAGGGATTGTTCAGCGAATCGCGCTCAATAATGCCGCCCGCGGGATCTGGTGTCATATTAGTGATGCCGGCCATCTCCAGAGCTTTGGAATTAGCCCATGCTGAATGTCCGTCCATGGCAAAAAAAATTGCCGGCTTATCGGGCACAATCGAATCAATAAGCTCTTTATTGGGCCCTTTTGCACCAAATGCGGGATAGTTCCAACCAAAGCCACGGATAACGTCGGCATTAGGGTTTTCCGATACGTATTCCTTTATCAATTTCAGATAACCGTCGCTGGTTGTGGCATTAAATAGGCTCACTCCTGCCAAAAGAAGTGCTGCACCGCTTGGATGCGCATGGGACTCAATGAATCCGGGTAAGACCATCTTGCCTCCTAGGTCTACTATCCGGGTCTTTGGGCCGATGAAATCCAGAGAGGCTGAATCATTGCCTACATAAATTATCCTCTTCCCATCTATCGCCAGGACCTGCTGTGGCTGTTTATCCCAATCGACATTCTCATTTACGGTATAAATTGTTCCGTTGAGCAATAGCAGTTCAGCTTCGTTATTATTAGACGCGGATACAGCAGTTATGATCAACGAAAAAAAAATTGCCGAAACCAACATTGACAAGGACAGAACCTTATGACTTTTCCTCATTTTCTAACCTCAAAATGGCGATCTGCTTAATCGAGAAACCATTGATGACGAACTCTCCATCTCGGTAATTCTCTTTGATAATTCTTCACTATTCTTAATGATTCTGTTATATATCCTTTCATAAGTTTCGGCGTTGGAAAGAATGCTTTCAAGCAGAAAGATCGAGCCCAGCGCAGGCATGCGCAGAAAAACCGACTATATCTCATAGAGTGTCGATCACAAGAGTGTAGACCTGACCTGCCCGGGAGATCTTTGCCGCGAAGGCAATCTTTATAGGGGATGACATCTTCACCAGGGTTGCGGCGCAAGGGATGCGCCCAACCGATAAAGGTTTAAGTCAGATCGACAATCTTGTCGGACGCCAACATCCTTGCCAAGGTGGCGGAGCGGCTACGCAAATGCCTGCAGAGCATTACCACTCCGGTTCGAATCCGGACCTTGGCTTAATAATTAGATGTGTAACTCATCCATTATTTTTTGAGGATCTTGCCATTAAGTCTGCTTGGTCTATCCTCGATAGCGGCATGAAACCTTCCTTCGTAGAT
>JALNZQ010000293.1 GCA_023229165.1 Methanothrix sp. | reverse complement strand
AAAGACCGTGCCGGAGTAGTACTCGAGACCTCGCACGATCTCAAAGTCAATGGTGAAGTTGACTCCATAAGCGGCCAGAAGATCCACTGTCTCCTGGAATTCCTCCAGCCGCAGCTCGGCGCTTACCGTCCGACCCTGCCGTGCCGAGCCGCGACCGGCAGATGATGGGGCCGCAGGCACGCTCGCTGGTGCTGCCTCTCCGGCAGGAGCCACGGGCCCCAGCTCCCGGACGATCTCGGCAGCCTTATCCAGGGCAGGCTGCCCCTTCAGATCAATAAGTTCCAGCAGGCCGAGATGGCTGCACCCGATATCCTCCAGGAGGGCGGCAAGAGCATCCCTCTCTTTCTTGTCGATCATCCTCATGACCGAAGATCGGTGCTCCGCCCCGATCTTGCCCAGAATGGACCGGATCAGCCCCAGGTAGCCGACGTGAATATCCCCGGCCACGCCCACGCTTTTCAGCATCCCGTCAGCGAGAGCTATGGCCTCCGCCTCAGAATCGGGCTTGGCGCCGCCTATGAGCTCTGCGCCCATCTGCCAGAATTCCCGAAAGCGCCCCCTCTGCGGCCGCTCGTAGCGAAAACAGTTGCCGAAATACCAGAGCCTCTGCGGCTTCGGGGAATTTTGCAGCTCGGAGACGTACATGCGCATCACAGGAGCTGTCAGCTCCGGGCGCAAGGCGAGATCGCGCCCCCCCTTATCCGTGAAGCTGTAGATCTCCTCTAACACGGATGCGCCCGATTTTATGGTGAAAAGCTCGAGATGTTCAAAAGTGGGGGTAGCTACCTCCTGGTATCCCCAGCGCTCTAGAACATCCTGCATGGCCTTCTTGGCCCGCCCCCTCTTCTCGGTCTCCTCGGGGAGGAAATCCCTTGTGCCTCTCGGTCTCTGGATGGTCATAGCGGCAAAAGGAATGAAACAAAATGCCCTTATAGTTTGTGATAGCTCTTATCTTAGCTTCTCCGCAACCTCTGAGGGACAGATGATGATCTGCACCGGTTTTATAATTATGTTGGATGTAGCCACGGCGCTGCCTCCCTGCACGGTATTAACGGCGCTGACTGAGATGCCGGCTACGTCGATGTTCAAATTGTTGCCGATAGGCTGTAACTGTGTACTTTTTCTTGCCATTTGGTCATTTTTTCCCTCATTTATCATGCTGGTGTTCAACGCGTTATCAACAATTTTATCTATATAATTATCGTCCCATCTTTCGCCAGTCGGGGTCTTATTCATGGCAATCTTTTCTTTTGAGGACGAAAAGCCATATAATAGGCCGGAAGTATTAGGCGGATGAGACAACCTTACCAACCATTCGCGAGGATTATAGTTTAAAGGGTCGGATTGTGACTCCTTCAGCTCTTTTTGTAAATCAGGCAAACTAGGCAACTGCGCAGACGCGACCACGTTCAGAGAAATAAGAAGACAAATAAAAACGACCCCCACCAGCAAACGGCCAGTGGGTCCTAATATCTTTTCCATTGTTTCATCCATCGGGCTCATTGCCCCGAAGTTACTGCTGGTTGGTCACAATCTCTACGTTGTTCTGGGCCAATACAGATATGGCGTTTGTGCTGAATATGCCAACCTGCAAGCTGCCAGCTCCAAGGGCCAGAGCGTCCCTGTTGCCAACCTTGACCTGCTCGATATTATATTTGGGGCTGCAGGCAGAACATGTCTGGCTGTCGCCGGTATCCTGGTTCTTCTTGATCTTCAGATTGTTCTGTGCGGTGACCTGTTTGGTGTTGTCGTTGAAGGCCCCGAGTTGGCCAGTACCTCCAAAGCCAAATGCTCTAGCTCTGTCGTTTCCAACATCAATAGAGTCGTAGTTCGCATTGACAGCCGCAGGGAACTTGAAAGCACCCGCCCCGGTCTCAAAAATTCCCTGCCCTAGGATGTCTACGCCGCCGCTTCCGATCATTGCCGTCTGAGCCAAGACAGGAGCCGCAAATGCAGCCAATGCCATAGCCAGCACAAAGAACATTGCTACTCTTTTAATAATCTCACCCCATTAATCCTTTTAGGTTGTACTTAACTAAGTTTCAATTATATATATACTTTTTGGTGTTTTTTATTGGAAAATCATAGATTTATAGAGATATTATAGCGGAGAAATTTTGCATGCGATATGCATTGCATATAATACGATAGACCCTACAAATACCGAAATGCAGCAAAAGTGAAACAGCTGCGCCCCCGCGTAGCAAGCTTCAAGGCATTATGTTTAAAAATAGAGGCTTATAGAAAGAAGATTTAGTTAAAAAAGTGAAAAAATGTTAGCTGCATAAAATCTGCAATAAGCGCTAAAGGACGATGCAATTCCTGCATCATCCCAGCATCATTTCAACTTCACACCAACCTCAGGTGGGCAGACGATGATCTGCACCGGCTCGATGATGATATTGGAAGTGGCCACAGCACTTCCTCCTTGCATCGTATTAATAGCGCTGACGGATATATCATGAACATATATGCCTAAATAATTTCCAGTATTGTGCATCTCGTTATTATCAAGCTCCAGGCCCCCAATGCCACCTTCTTGCCACTCCATTTTGGCGACCGTATCTGCGGATTTATCATTCCCTTTGCCGCTCACACTTATATCCTGAGAGTTTGCCAGTCCCAGATCGTTTGGATCCCCATTCAGGGAATCCTTGTAAAGCAAATCTCTCTGTTTTAAGGAGTTTATCGCCGACAGATCCCGCACATTTGCAGTTGAATTGGAGCTATCCATCAAGATCTCTTCCTTTTTGGTGGATGTAGAGATAGAACCGGATGAATTGGGGCGCACGGAGAGAGTTTCTCGGCTAGACCATGGAAAATGGATGGTATCCGCGCCGACCTTAAGCATGCCCAGGTCAGAACTCGTTTGAGGATGATGCACTTTTAATTTATTGATCTGTTCCAGGCCACTTAACTGCTGCTCAGCTAACACCAAAGTCAAGAAGATATAAATAAAGAGAAGACCCACTAACATCAGGCTAGTGGGTTTGTTCAAGATCTTCATTTCTGTCCTCTCAGATCGGAGACTGAAACTACTGCTGATTGGCTACGATCTTAACGTTGTTAGTGGCTGCTGCAAATCCGAAAGCCATTGCCTCCCTATTGCCTACCTTGATCTGATCTACATTGACCTTGATGCAGGTATCCTTGCAGTTAAAGTAAGGC
>JALNZQ010000292.1 GCA_023229165.1 Methanothrix sp. | reverse complement strand
GGTCATGGGGGCGGCCACAAGTGTCGAGCTTGTGGAGGAGATGAAACAAAAGGAGGTCGTCTTTCATGAGAATGAGCCCTGCGGGGGCATAATCGGCGTCTCGGGATTGCTCTTAGGCCTGGGGGCCCTTCGGGGTATCGATGCCGTCTGTCTCATGGGGGTGACCTCCGGTTATCTGGTCGATCCCAAAGCCGCTTCTGAGGTTCTGCGCATTCTCTCCGGTATTCTGGGTATTGTTGTGAGCATGCAGGCTTTGGAGGAAAGGGCCAAAGAGATGGAGAAGATCATAGGCAAGCTGCAGGAGATGGAGCGAGCCCAAGCTCCTTATGAGGCGGGCGGGGATGAAGATCTCAGATATATCGGATAGTATCGACACACTCCTGAATTATGGACATGATCTCCTATCCCAGGCCTTGCGGGAGGGGGCGGAGCAGGCGGAAGTCTACGGTGTGATTGGTCGCTCGGTAGACATTGATCTACGTAAGGATGCCGTGGAGCTGGCCAGCGAGAGCTTTCATCGCGGCCTGGGGCTTCGGGCTGTGATAGCTGGCGGAGTAGGTTTTTCCAGTACCAGCGACATGTTGCTATTGCAGTTTGTGGCCAAGAGCGCCGTTGTATCCGCTCGAGCCAGAGGCGCTGACGAATCCTGGCGCTCTCTTCCTCTGCCCGAAAAGGTGGTGCGCCCGGAGGGCATCTTCGATCCGCGTTTAGAACGAATCGGCCCCGAGGAATGCCTTGACACTGCAAAAAGCATGCTTTTTGGCTGCAGGACCGTCAAGGAAGCGGAGCCCGTAGCCGGCAGTGTGGCCTCTATTTGCGGCACACGTTTTGTGATAAATTCGCTGGGAATGGAGCTAGTGGAGACCTCCACTCTCATGCATGCCTCTCTGGAAACCATTGCCAGGGCGGGGGATGTGGCCACGGGCAGCGATTTTTATATCTCCCGAGGCTATCAGCCCTCGCTCGAGGATGTCGGTCGCTACGCTGCGGAGCAGGCTCGCTCCTCTCTGGGCGGCAGCCGGGCAGAGAGCGGAACCTTTGATGTGCTCTTAAAGCCCATGGCGGTAGCCGAGTTGCTCGATTATACCCTGCTTTCTGCTCTTGCAGCCGACAATGTGCAAAAGGGTCGCTCTTCTCTCGCAGGACGGGTGGGCGATAAGATCTCTCCCGAAAGCCTCGTGATCGCCGATGACGGACTTCTCTTCGGGGGCATGGACTCTTCGGCATTTGATGGCGAAGGTGTGCCATCCCAAAGGACGGTCTTGGTTGAGGATGGCATTTTAAGGGGCTATCTCTACGACAGCTACACGGCAGGAAAGGAGGGCGCACGATCTACCGGCAATGCAGTCCGCTCCGGATACTCCGATGTCCCATGCGTGGGAAGCCGAAATTTCATTGTCAGCTCCTCTCAGCCCCAGGATCTTCTGGCGGAGACGAAAGGCCTTCTGGTAAACGGCCTCATCGGTGCTCACACTGCCAATCCCATCTCCGGCGACTTCTCAGTGGAGGCAAAAAATGCTTTCCTTATTGCGCCGGGAGAAGAGGCTAAGCCCATCCGTTCTTTGATGCTGGCCGGAAATTTCTTCGAGCTCTTGAAGGATGTCGAAATTGGCAGAGACGTGCGGGCCGTTGGGTCTATTGTCACGCCTACTGTGAAGTTCAGAATGAAGGTAGTTGGAAGCTAAAGGTGATTTTTGATGATTATTGGAGGGCCTGCCTCCCAGCTCCTCGCTGGCCGGGTGGCTACAACCTTAAATGAAACGCTTGCTCTTTGCGATTACAAGACATTTCCCGATGGCGAGTCGTATACGCAAATTGTAACGCCTCTTGATGATGAGATAGTAATAATTCAATCAACTCCAACCGATCAAGACCTGGTCTATCTCTTGCAGCTTCTGGACGTCTGCCAGGGCCGACGTGTCTCTTTGGTCATACCCTACTTCGGTTATGCCCGACAGGACAAGATCTTCAAGCCAGGCGAGCCCATGACCGCCCGGGCGCTGGCCACAGCCTTGAATCCATTTTTGCAGAATGGAAGTGTCCATCTGGTCAATATTCATGCTCCCTCCATTATGGCCCATTTCCAGTGTCCCATCGAGAATTTGGATGCCACAGGCCTGCTGGCCGAGCGGATCGGCAGCATGGGGCTAAAGGATACCGTGGTCATCTCTCCCGACAAAGGGGCAGTGGCCATGGCCAAAACCGCCGCGGCCTGTCTTGGCTGCGACTCCGACTACCTGCAAAAGACCCGCTTCTCAGGAACGGAGGTCTCCATGGCCCCCAAAGAGGTGGCGGTTAAGGGCAGGGACGTGGTCATCTTCGACGACATGATCGCCACGGGCGGCACCATGGCCACAGCCATAGCGCTTTTGCGCCAGCAGGGCGCCAGTCGTGTCTATCTGGCCGCCGTGCATCCCGTCTTGACCGGCTCGGCGATTCTAAAGCTCTACCGCTCAGGAGTGGAGGCGGTGCTGGCCACGGACACCCTGGACAAGGGCGTGAGCACGGTCTCGGTGGCGCCGCTGATTGCGAAGGCTTTGAGGGCGTAGAAAGGACATTAGGGGAGTTCGCGGCGGTATTGGCAAACATGGGCCGCCCATTGACCAAAACATTTTTCATTAGATATTCTTAATTAATAATCATGGTGGATTTTAGGGTCATCCCGATCAAGTTCGATGGCTGAATGAAGAAAGCCCGAACATCCTACGTATCCTGGGAGGGGAGGTAAGGGTGTCCGTGCTAAATCGCACCTGTAAACGTATTTGGATAATTACTTATCGGTACAAATCAGTAACTTAGATATGTATAAAATTCTCTTAACGGGAATGAATATCCACCTTATATCATAGGGAGAGTCGCACGGCAGAGCCGTGGTCGTGGACGGCAGTCCGGCCGGCCTAGCCTTGGCCGCGGCGGATATTTAGAAGGAGCTGGACCGCAGGCGTCCAGGCCAGAGTCGCGCCTCCACGGCCCGGCAGGAAGCGGACCGCGTCGAGATCCTCTCCGGCAAAACCAAGAGGCGTGTCAATTATCAACAGAGTATATAACTAATCACTTGTAGATTATATGCAAATGAAGCTGCAAGCTAAGATACTGGGAAGCAAGGTCCACGAGGTCGGCTATCGGGTCTTCTTGCTTCACAAAGCAATTGAGCTTGGATGTCGTCGGTTTTCCGCATACAACCGATTTGAGCAGG
>JALNZQ010000058.1 GCA_023229165.1 Methanothrix sp. | reverse complement strand
TTTCTCGTTAGTGATGGTGACCTCGCGAAAGATGCCACCTGCGCCCGGAACTCTTTTGGTGTAAGGGGCCCGCACCTCGACAGGGGACGAGCTGGATTTCATGATATAATTGGAATGGGTGGCGATGTAGGTGTACCTGCCCTCGGGCAGATCCCGGCGGTAGCGCCCACTATCGGATGTGGTCGCCGTCCAGGATTTGCTCTTATCTTCTTTGACAAAGGTTACGCTCGCTCCTTTGATGGGCGTCCCTGTCGCCGCATCCCGCACAATTCCCTCGAAATAGCACGGATAGGTCACGGCTCTGTAGTCCGCCCCGCCATCGGCAAGGGCTGCAGTTGACTGGTCCTTGATATTTTCTACAGGCGCAGCAAGTGCTCCTGGGATAGATAAAATGAGGATCAAGAATGATAATAGTATTATAAAGCGAATTTTTCCATTTTTCATGTTTACCAACTCCTGATCTATTGATCAATATTAATGATTTAAATTTTTTTCGGACAGACAACATACGCTCAATAGGTCATTAATTTATTTCGGGATAACGAAACCTTTTTTTAGTGCTAAAATGGCTATGATCATACTTTGGAGGCGTCAGACTTTATACTCGATTGCATCAGCCGGAAAGAAATGGTAGCAGAGGTAGAGGGAGAAGCAGAAGCAAATTCCCAACAGCCGGGGGGCCAAGAGTAATGGCAATAATCCGCGCCCTGGCAGTGGACATCGACGGCACCCTGAGCGACCAGAATCGGGTGCTCTGCCCAGCCGCCCTGAAGGCGCTGCGTAAGCTGAAGGTGCCATTGGTGCTGAGCACGGGCAACACCCACTGCTTTACCAGAACGGTTTGTGTTCTCCTGGGCACGCCTCGCATCTTCATAGCCGAGAATGGCGGCGTGCTGTCCCACTCCGATGATGATATGGAGATCCTGGCGGACCTGAACGTTTGTGAGGATGCCTTCCAAAAGCTGGCCGCAGAATTTCCCCTGCAGAGATACAACTCCGCACGCTACCGATTTACCGATATTGCCTTGCAGCGCAACTTCGATGTATTAGCCGCAGCCAGGCGCGTCCAGGAGATGGGTTTGCCTGTGGAGATCATTGACACCACCTATGCCGTGCACATCAAAGACAAGCGGGTCGATAAGGGCACGGGTCTGGTCCGCATTGCCGAGCGCATGAAAATCGATCTGTCCGAGTTTGCCGCTATCGGCGACAGCAACAGCGACCTGCCCATGTACCGGCTGGCCGGCTTTCGCGCCTCAGTGGGTAACGCCATCCCGGAGTTGAAGCAGATATCCGACTACGTAGCAAAGGCCGAATACGGAAACGGCTTTGCTGAAATCATAAATTACATGAACGAAAACGGGATGATCTAATTTTGATGCTGATGAATGAAACATTTTCCTACAACCAAAAGGCCCCGTTGAACCAAGATGAAGCTGGCATTGAATATCGAGACGGCATCTCTGTGCACGATATCAGCTATGCCGGCCTAAAAGAAGGACGAATCAGAGCTTATCTGGTTGTACCTCCTGGAAAAGGCCCTTTCGCGGGCGTCATCTTCGTGCACCCAGGTCCCGGAAGCAGATCTTCTTTCTTGGATGAGGCAATAGTTCTGGCAAAGGCTAACGCTACTTGCCTGCTCATTGATGCACCATGGGCCAACGGACCTGAATTTGGAAAAAGAGCCAGCGGACGGCCGGAAGATGTGCGTGACTGGTTCATTGATATTGCCAATGATCTACGCCGCGCCGTTGATCTGATCTCTTCGCTGCCGAATGTGGACACAAATCGGATAGCATTCGTCGGCCACAGTCTCGGCGCTCTTTTTGGAGGGATACTGTCCGGTGCGGACAAGAGGATAAAAGCCAGCGTGCTGATGGCGGGAGTCGGAAGCTTCACCGATGTGGCCCTTCTGAACATGCCCACCCTCGCCGGAGGCAAGTTGGAAAAATATAAAAAGATCATGGAACCGATCGACCCTCTGCGCTATATAAAAAATGCCGCACCTTCTGCTCTCTTCTTCCAATTCGGTCGTGCGGATGTATTTTTTCCCGTGCAGAAATTCCTGGAGTATTATGAAGCAGGAAGCGAGCCCAAATCCATTCGATGGTATAATGCAGACCATTACAGCATCAATGAAGTGGGACGGTCCGATCGGATAGAATGGATTCAGGGCTTCTTGCTCTGATCACGGTCCAAATTGTGAAGTATTGCAGCCCAGTTGTTCTCGCAGATGATCCACCAGCCTAAGGTATCCTTGGCGAAAACGCGCGCTGCCGGGCAGAAGGCATCGACTGCCAGGTTGCAGGGCATCTCCAGGAGGGGCGGATGAAGTGGGTATTTGGTGCAGGTAAGGGGCCTGATCTCATAGATGCTGCACCCCTTCTTTTCCGTATCATAGAACGGACAGGGCTGTTTCAGCACCCAGGCATGCAGAGCCTTTTCGTACCGGCAGAGGGTTTTTAGTTTCTTTCTTCCTATGCAGCCCGCAATCCTTTCAAAATCCTCTTTATCTAGGTATAGGCCCGCTCCCGGTGTATAGCAGCACCTGCCGCATTTTTGGCATTGGAAACGTTCCCAAAAGAGCCCCACTCCGGCATCGGAGCCCTCTCGCTCGTCTCGGGCGGGCAGGGGCAGAGAGATGTCGAAGGGGACCTTCTCGCCCTGGTCAATCTTGACAATCTGCTCCTCCCTTTTTAGAACGGACCAGTGAGGCCGCAAACGGAGGAGCTCAGCATGTCTGCCCTGCCGCTTATCTTCGACGCAGGAGGAGAAGCAGAGCTGGTGGCAGAGACAGCGCACCCGGGAGATATTATCACTACTGCTACTCATATCATATTCCACTGCAAATCTTCTTGGATATCCCTATCACTTTCGCCCCGCGCGGCTATCCTTAATATCCGCCGCTTTCCTTTGTTGTTCTATCCGGTAATTAACAGCTTCGTAATAATTCCGCAATAGGTGATATAGATGTCTAAGAACCCAGAATTTGCAAAATACGGCTCCGACATTGCCCGCCATCAGGATGCCATTCGCTCTGCTAATGAGGATCTGATCAAGCTCTCCCAGAGGTTTGGGCGCATGATGCCCAAGCTCTCCAAGCTGGACTCCTCAGCCATTCTCTCCTGGTTTGGCCTTTACAATAAGATCAAGGATAAGGCCAAAAAGGCAGATGATGAACTGGCGAACCTCACTAACGAGCAAGCTGCCGCAAATCCGGTTCTGCAACTGCAGATAAATTACTACTATGTACAAAGTCAGCGGCTTTACTTTAAGGTGGAGGTCATGGATGACATCATCAGCGGCATGATGGAGGATCTCTTGGAGAACGGCAGCTTCGAGGAGGGCCAAAAGCAGGAGTTGCGCACTGCACTCGACGCAACCATGGAAAAAAGTATGCATCAATCTATGGCAGCACCCGTCCCTGCCTGAGCACCAGCAAGGATCATATGCCAGTATCAAGATCCTACTATTATGTTTAAGGTAGGAGAATATAGCGAGGATGAGGCAAAGATCGTCGCAGGCTATCTGAAGGATGCCGGTTTCAAAGTAGATGTTAAGGGCCTGGTCGTGGCCCGCAAGGATTTCACAGTCTCCTTGCAGGGCAAGCTAAGCAGTATGAAAGGACGCGATGAGTTCTCTTCGAAATATGAACGCTTCCTGGCGGCCGCCAAGGCAGTTGTGGAAAAAGCATCCACGCAAGAGGACTTCCGTGATCTTTTCTTAAGTGAGCTGGACCCTAACTGGAGAGCGATAAAGGACAGTTTCGACCTGCAAGCAGATTTGCCTGAGAATATGGATGAAAAGACTCCGGAAGAGATCGGGAGATCCATGGCGGAATATATTCTAGCATTGAGTTTTGCAGAGGATGTCCTGAATCTTAACGATATTGCTTTAGGAACGCCGATTGGCAGCAGCTTTGATGATCCTGTCATCAGCATTCCTGGTAACCGTAATGATTTCGATGCAGATGATCCCCTGCGCATAGAGAGAATGGATGTTGATATGAAAAAGGTTTATGAGATATCCATAGACGAATCCTCTGCCCCCTTTTATAGCGATATTGACGAAGAGTTCAGGATTGAATACCAGCAGGAATTCCTGAAGATAATGGCACTGGCAAAGGTCATACAATATCTAATAGAACAACCGGAAAAAGGAAAGATGGACATTGAGGAATTTGCGGATAGGTGTTTTGTCGAGGTCGGAGACCGGTCTGTCTTAAGCATTGACGCCAGTCTGGTTGCGGAAGAGATTGCTCGATCCCTGGAGAAGAAAGGGATATTAAAGATGAAGGGCAGTACGATTAAGTGGAAAGCGTAAATCACGTACATCCGCAAATGTTCTTTTTTTCCGGAGTCCTCGCATCGCCAGCATCATTAAAGCTCTGGGTTGAGATCATTTTGCAGTAGCCCATCCACCAGTCCATTATCCGGGTATGAGAGGGCATACCCAGGAAGCAGCCAGTAAATCGGAAATATCCGGGCACTCCACCCAGATTTATGCCGTCGCCATTTCCAGTTGTATCCACGATGTGGTATTTTGTGTCGCCCGGAAGAAGCACCAGATTGAAAGCATGACCGGGATGATCGCCTACAAGAGGAAGATCAAAGGCCGTGCTGGATGTGCTGAAAGCCTCGCTCTTGTTATAGCCGGCTTTCCGGAGCATCGTGGTTAAAGCCGCTGAGTAATCACTGCATACGCCCGTCTGCAGAATGTTCACTGTGGCATGAGTGGGAAACAACCCCAGCACGGCGCTGTTTTCGCTCATATTCGTGTCCGAATGCCAGGCAGAGACGCCACTCTCTTCCGGTCGGCAGGAGAGTTTTGATACATTTTCATTATAGCCGTCCATAAAAGTGCAAGTTCCAGCCAGGCTGGAGCCGCACATACGTGTGCACTCCGGATAGCCGGAGCAGCAGGTCTTGAAGAGCGCATAGCCCTGCATATACCGGGCATCCGGCCCAAAGGAGTTGATGATGAAAATGCCGCGACACTTTTTCCGGTCGCCTCCCGATCGGTTGCAGGCATCGGAGCAGGCGGAATTGGCCAGAGGGGTCCCATCGCAGCAGTCCACAGCTTCCGCCACAATCCAGTCCAGGCTGGGATGGCAGACCTCCATCTCCTGGCACCTCTCCGGCGCATCAGGCCAGATGTCCCGGCAAGGGGTATCAGGTGGATAATACTTCGGCCTGGGATCAACCTGGCCGCAAACCCAGGGCTCGGCTATGCCGATTTCCACAGAGGCAACTGAGGAAATGCCGCTGCTGTTTGTGACGGCAAGGGTGATATTATGCCATCCGGTGCTGAGATTTTCTTTTTTGAATGATTCGTTCCTGCCGATGATGCCGTCCCGGCTCGACTTCCATACGTAGCGTAGTGGCCCTTTGCCGCAAGCATCAGCCGAAAAGAGCACTGTCTCGCCACGTGGGAAGGTGCGCACATCTCCCGGAGAGCGAATTTTCGCCCTGAGATTGCTATTCAAATCGCATTCATTCAGCTCTGTCTGCCCCAGCGTCCCGTTTTCGCTCTGCCCGGATTTAGCTAATGTTCCAGCAGTTGCCGGACCAGCAGGCCCGGGAAGGTAAACTAGCGCAGATATGGCAAGGACGATCAATGCCAGGCAGAGAAGGGCATAGAGAAGATAGACCCACCCCCGGCTCTCCCCACGAGTGAGCAGTGGCCTGCGAAAATGCCCCGAAAAGGATAGGAGCATGGCGCAAAAGAGGAATAAAACCCCCGAGATGGACCAGGTCTTCCAGCCGTAAGGAAGCAGGGTTATGGCCGCCTGGGTGAGGGGAAAGCCGAATAGTCCGGCAAAGATAAAAAGAATTGGAGCGGCATCCTTGCGGCGGTGCAAAGCCGCCCAGGTTATCGCTACAATTACTATGATAATAGCGCAGGCCGTCCACTCCCGATAGACTGCCAGTGCGGCAAAAATACAGAGAGTAAACAGGCCGCCAAAGAGGAGAAGTGCCCGCTCGGCCCTACTGCTGGGCCAAGCCAAAGTTGCTGCAAAAGTGCCTTGCAGCCCTAGCAGAATGATGAGAAAGCCGCCCGCTGCCTGGGAGAAGAAATAATCAAACTCTCCAGGCCGTCCGAGCGAAGGCAAAGCGAATATGAGAAATATGCATCCGACGGCTATGGCAGCTATTCCGGCGAGCAGCCCCGCCAGCGCGGAAATCTTCCCAGTCATGTTATTCTTATCATCAGCCGGCATTCGGCCCCTTTGCTGCATCCTGAGAAGTTAAGAATTTCGATACATATTTGATGGAGTCTTTGATAGTTAGTTGTTACAACTTGATATATTTTTTGCATGATAATACTAAGTAGATCTATTTAGAAAATTTTTAAGTATATTAAGATCATATCGTATAAATTAGTTCTATTAATTCACACAAGAAAAAGACTAAATATAACTAATAGCAATTTCACTGCATTATTCTGCGAATACGTAGGAGGGATAGAATATGAGATATGTTAAAGGAAAAGCGGCATCAGGGCTAATTCTGCTCTTGGTGGTTACAGGCTTGTCTTTGGCCGGAACCTATGACTTCAACCCAAATCAAGAATCTGTGAAGCATAGACATGACATGACAAGTGATGTTAGCGGAACAGGTTATGCTATGGAATACATGAAGATTAATACCAATAATCTATCTATGCTGGAGTATGCTCATGGGAGCGGCACCATGGACTATGCAGATATACTCTATGATGAGCAGAAGTCGATCGTTAGCTCAGAGAATTATTATTGGATCATTGATTTAACAACGGGGCAATGGAAAAAAAAGTATGGAAGTGCTAATAGCGCGATCACCTATACTAAGCAGTATGACAATATCCAATCTCCTAGCGCATTTGCCTACGGAACTGGATGGTATGATTCCCACCCCGTGGTTTATAATTCTCTATTAAAAGATAAAAACGAGATAAAAAGTTATCAAGAGTCTGCATCGATGCATAGGCAAGTAGAATATGCACGTGCTCTTAAGGGAGATATTGCTATAGAGATCAACTGTACCGGGCCCAACGATTTGGCCGATGGCAAAGGTTTTCTGAAGATGAAGATCGATGACGATGTGACTTCAGGTACACTGCACATTGGCGAGCTCTTGACTATGCCCATGAAAAATGCGATTACTCCAAAATTCAAAGATAAGCAGGGATGGAAGGATGCTATTATCGAAATCGATAGCAACTATATCGGAGACTTCCAGGTCCAAAAGACCATGACACTCGATATAAAGAAGGCCAAATCCACCTGGGGAGAGGACTGGCTGCCCTGCTGCTCGGGAGGTTTCTTTGACATTCCTTCCAGGAATTTCGATAAGGATTTCGGCAGCCAGAAGGGAATCTTCGACTGCACCTGCCGGAACACGTCTATATCTAAAATGATGCCTGCCTGGAATACCACCATGGCGCAGTTCCCAACGGAGAAGTACCAGTACATGGCCTGAGAGGATCAAGGAATCTTTCTTTTTACTTTTTTGCCTTTTCAAAAAGCATATTGCTAAGAGCTGGAACTTGCCTGATATCCCAGCTTTTTAGCCTTTTCCAGGGCATCATTCGCCTCCGGACCACGATCTGCCAATTTGAGGGCGTTGGCTTTGTTTACCCAGGCCTGCACGCAGTTGGGATCGATTTCTATGGCCTTATCAAAGCTTTTAAGGGCTTCGATAAAATCCTCATACAACATCACCTGAGAAATGCCCCGGTTATTCCAGGGCTCTAAATAATCTGGATCCACCTCAATGGCCTGATCATAGGCATTTATTGCCTCGCTGAACTTTTCCATTTTAGCCAGAGACAGTCCCATGCGATTCCAGCACGCAGCACATTCAGGATGCTTCTCTACAGATTTTCGAAGAACTGCTACAGCTTGCGTGTAATTGCCAAGTTCCGCTAGCGCTAAGGCTTTGTTATACGAAAATCCGACCTCATCGGGATCAATTTCTATGGCCTTATCAAATAGCTTTATCGAAATATTGTAGTTTTTCAGTTCTGTATAGGCAAGAGCCTGGCCGTTCCAGGCGGCAGCGTTTGCAGGATCCAGTTCAATGGTTTTGTTATAAGCAGCGATGGAATCATTGTATCTGCCGGACAGCCGCAACGCTAATGCATTGCTTTGCCAGGCATCGGCGTCCATCGGATCAATTTTAGAAGCTCTCTTGAATGCTTCACTGGAGTCAAAGTATCTGCCCAGGGCAAGAAGAATCTCTCCCTTCCTGATCCAGACAGGAGCATTTATGGGATTTAAATCGAGGACTTTGTTATATGCATCGAGAGCACCGCTATAATTTCCCGTGTTTGCTAAAGCCAGACCCAGGTTAAACCAGGCGTCTTCATTCTGAGCGTCCAGTTCTACCGTTCTTTTCAGGGCTGCCAACGATTCGTTATTCTTGCCCAAATCCGCCAATAAGAGAGCCTTGCTTAACCAGGCACCTGCCAGCTTCCCGTCCAGCTTAACGGCTTTATCAAGAGCTAGCATGGATTCGTTATACCTTCCCAGGTTAGCCAGAGCAAGCCCTTTGCTGTACCAGGATAATGCCACCGTGGGATGCTGCTTGATGGCTTCATCAAAGGCCGAAATTGACTCATTGTATTCTCTAAGCCGAGCTAAAGTCAGCCCTTTGCCGTACCATGCCTCTGCCAGATTTGGGTCCTGCGTGGTTGACTCATTGTAAGCAAAAAGTGCATCAGCGTATCTTTCCATACCGCTCAAGGCCTGGCCTTTGCTCATCCAGGCAGAGGCATTTGTGCCGTCCAGCTGGATCGATTTGTTAAAGCAATCAAGGGCGACGTCCAAGGATCCCATCTGCATGAATTCATTTCCTTTTTGCTGCCAATAGTCCGCAGTATACTCTTTTCCAAAAGCATACATGGAGCTTGATATCAGGACCAGTAGAATGAAGATAATTTTAACTTTAATAGGAATCCCTCTATGATTTGATAATGCTGAAAAAGTATGACTAGAGTTCTTTACCCAGCGAAGTCGTAGTCAATTTTACATGTTTTACGCCCTTTAACGACATCATACTCTCAGCCGCTTTTCTTACATCCTGCCCCTCGCCCCTCAGCACTACAACTTCCAGACAATTGTCATGATCCAAATGGACGTGCAGACTGGACTGAATTAAGCCGCTAAAATCGTGCTGAATCTGTGTGAGATTATCTTCCAGGCCTCTTTGAGAATGGGAGTAAACAATCGTAATCACACCCACGCGCTCCCCTTGGACGTCGCTCATCCATTCGAAGTTGACTATATAACTTCTTATGGCATCCCTGACCCCTTCGGAGCGAGAAGAATAGCCTCGCTGCAGAATTATTTCATCAAACTTATTAAGCAGATTTTCGGGCAGGGAAATGCCTACTCTCATTAATTCCTGATCCATAAATAGTCACAATTGTATGATAGTGCTACTTAGTAATAAACCTGTTGGGAAGATGAGTAGAGGCATGGTCTTCAGAAAAGAGGCCGCTGAAAAAGGACTGTGCAATGGGCTGTAAATAATGAATTTCAAAGTCGTTCTTGTGCAAGACGAGGAAGGATGTTTCATTGTGAGCTGCCTGACGCTTGCAGAATGAAGGATCACAGATATATCCTATTGCCGCCTTAATATGGTACAGCTATGTATGCAATCATCGCTTGCGGCATTTTTGAAAAGGAAATCGAAGCGCTGCGCTCAGATCTTGGATTTCCCTTCGAGGCTCACTACCTGGGAGCAGGCCTGCACGTGGACTTCGATGATTTAAAAAGGGCTCTTGTGGCAGAGCTTGAGAAGTGCCAAACGAATGGAAACGAGGGCACAATAGTAGTATACGGCCAGTGTCATCCCAAGATTGAGGAAATCCTCGCGCCCTACCATGCGCCGCTTGCGGCATGCCAAAACTGCGTGGACGCCTTCATCACCCGTAAGGGGCTAGAGAAGAAGGCCAAATATGGACTCTTCTTCTACCTCTCTCCTGGCTGGCTGGATGCCTGGAAAGACATCTTCCGCCGCCTGAATTGGGGCCCTGAGGAGGCCAGGATGCAGATGGGCTCTTTTCGAGGATCTGTCTACCTGGACACCCTGAAGGACGCTGCGGCACGTGAGGAAGAGCTTTTAGAATTCTTTGACTTCACTAACCTGCCCTTCGAGATAATGCCCGTAGATCTGGGCCACTTCAAATCCCTCATAATCAAGGCCAAAGAAAGATTGGAGGATTGAGCTTGGACGAGTTGGAAGAGATAAAAAGGAAGAAAATGGAACAGATGAAAAAAGAGATGAATACGGCTGCGAAACCGTTCGTAGAGCTGCCGGACAAGCCAGTTATTGTCACGGACGCGACTATTGATGCAGCAGCCAGCCAGTATCCGATCTTTATTCTGGACTGCTGGGCGGAGTGGTGCGGACCCTGCCGCACGATCGGGCCGATTATCGAGCAGCTCGCGACCGAGATGAAGGGAAAGGTCGTCTTCGGCAAGCTGAACGTCGACGAGAATATGATAACCGCCAACAAGTACAGGATCTCGGCTATTCCCACACTAATGATCTTCAAAGACGGCAAACTAATCGATAAACTGGTGGGCGCATACCCCAAGCCCGCATTGGCCGCAAAAATTCAGAAGTTCCTCTGAAGGCAAACCTTCCGGGGATCTTTCTTTTCTCTTACTTTTTCCAGGAACCGATAACTGACAAACACTCTTTAAGGTATGCTATTGGCAGTCTTGATATCGGGATAGCCAGAGATGCTGTAAACCGGTTTGGACCCAAGATTGTTCGGCACCTCGTAAATGGGCTTGGTTCTTGAGTATTGACTGATATTGTAAGTGGGCTTATAGATATCGGTGTTGTAGGTGAATTGGGATACATTACCCAGGCGCTGGCTCGCATTGAATGCGGTACTTGGGGATGTGCTGGAAGATAGATTGTGAGTAGATTTGTTGCCGTACACATCCAGGTTATTCAGGGGCTTGGTCTTCTCGAAGCCGGCCCGAAGAACCTTGGTGTGAGAAGCAGCATTCCCAGCACCCAATTGGGCCGTGGCCGGGGCGCTTTTTAGGCGATCATTTGAAGAAGTAGCCGCTGTAGCATCGGGATTTGCAGCAGGCGTGAGGCTCTCTGTGGCATTCTGAGTCAGATTTATCGAGATATTTGCCGTGACATTCTGAGTCTCGTTTAGCGTGATATTCGCGGTAGCGTTCTGACTGTCTTCTGCAATTGTGGCCGGCATCAAAAATGCCAGCAGCGCGAAAGTGCAGATAAGGCCAACAAGAATTTTTTGCATAATAATCATCTCCTTCTCCTGAGAAGAACGATTGTGAGCAAGGCGAATGCTGCAGCTGTGGCCGGAAAGTCTGCATTCTTTGCAGTATCTGCAGAGCTGCTCCTCACCAGAGGCTTGGCCTCAACCACATTCTCCTCCAAATCCATAACGCTGCCGCTCTGGCCGAGTAAAACGGTGCGCAGCAAATAAACGCCCGGCTCAAGAGTCTTGTTCCAAGTGATCTCCACAGTCTCATCGTCTCCGGTAAGAAGGACAGGCGTCTTCTTCTCGGTGGTATTGAGAATAGAACCGTTTTGAGATAGAATAAACCGCAAAGATCCCTCAAAGGGAACGCGAGAGTTGCCCATAACTGTGGCGCTGGCACCGGTCTCATCCTGGTAAGTCTCGGTGATCATGGCATCATCCACAGCTAAAAAGGAATTCATGAAGGACCTTGTTTGGTTGTGATTCAGCTCCACAATATTCACCCGGCCCGCATACTCGCGTCCGTTTTCCAGGATTTGCTTCCAGGCATAGTCCTTGGTAATCGGCTGGGCATAGCTTCCCGTGATGGGTATCACCTGCTCTCTGGTGACATACACGGCCTTGTTCCCGTCGATGAGCATGTAGTAAATATCCACAACTGTAGGATCGCGGGCACTGATGGCAAGGTGCATGCCGCGAGAGTCTGCACGAAAATCGCGCACGTCAAACCTTATGGGCTCCACCCCCCCGTAATAGAAGTTATAGCATTTACTGGAGACGGCGGTCCCATTTTTCCATAAGCCGGCGCATACATCATAGCTGCCTTTCTCGGCATGGAAGGCCGGCCAGCGAATGACCCAGGTTCCCGCACCATCCAGCGCCAGGTTCCTGGTCGTGAGCAGTCTTCCCTCATTGATCAGATCCAGCCGCAAAGCCATGCCGGCCACGTCTCCTTCCAGAGTAACATCAGCCGAGTCTATGCTGGAGTAGAGATTAGCAATCTCCGAAGAAAGAGCTGTGCCCGCCATAGCCATCAGGGCTGCCAGGACCACCAGGGCCGCTAAATGCCAAACCGCACAAATTCTCATAGGTACCTTACCTGCCGACAACTGCCGGGTATTCTGTCTTATCTTAAGAGGTTTAAAACTACCGTTTCAAAAAAAAGGAAATCAAATAGTCAGCCAATTGGTAAACGGCGCGATCAAGGTTATGAGCAGGGATGTAAGCACTAGCCAGGTAAGAATGGCCACGGTCGTCTTGGTAAACCTTTCCGCCTCCTGGGGCCTGACAATCCTCTCAAAGCCGGATTGCACCAGATCCCTGAAAATGTGCCCACCATCCAATGGCACCGCAGGAAGGCAGTTGAACAGGCCTGCATAAAGGTTGATCCAGCCGATCCAGAGCAGAAGGTTGGCAATCCAGAAGAACTTGCTTCCCAGGGGTTCTGCCCATCCGCTGGGCTCAAAAACGGCGGTCAGCCAGCCGCTAAAACCGGGAAAGCCCTTCTGGGTGAATCCAGGAATTCCGGCAAAAGGCAGGCTTAACATGTAGGTGAAGCCCTGCATGCCGCTACTTGGTATCGTCTTGAGGACCTGCAGAAATTGTCTGGCAGGGGCCTCCTGAAAAAGTGCGCCTCCTGATAAAACCACATTCCCGGAGATGCCGATGCCTATGAATCCTCCGCTATCCACAGAAGCTGCCTCTTTCGCAGTGAGATTGACCTGGTAGATATTGCCCTGACCGGTGGTTACGGCAATGATTTGGCCGGGGCGAGTGGCATTCATCTGCTTTCTGAAGCCCTCCAGGTTTACAATCTCCATTCCGTCGATCCTGGTGATTATGCTCCTGGCAGGAAGACCAGCAGATTCGGCGGGCGAGCCCTTGAAGATAGAGGCCACCATGATGCCTCGCGCCGGTTCGCCGGAGAGCGGCAAGATCTGTTCTCGGTCTTCATAAATCACCCGCATGC
>JALNZQ010000291.1:2711-3239 GCA_023229165.1 Methanothrix sp. | reverse complement strand
TGAGCTGGATGGAGAGATTAGTGCCAGAATTCAGTATCGCAAGAACGATTTAGCCATTGCTATGTCCATTCCTGGGACAGGGTTCGTCTCTGCTACTGCCATTCTGGCGGAAATTGGCAACTACATTGATTTCAAAAAGCCAGAGCAGCTTGCCGCATGGTGTGGCCTTGTTCCTTCTCTATATCAGTCAGCAGAAAAAACGATCCTCGGAGGGATTACCAAACAAGGCTCCAAGCATATTCGAAGAATGTTGATTCAAGTCGCCTATGCCATATCGCGAACCAAAGATTCGAAACTGAAGAAATTCTTCTTGAGGATTCAGGCCAAGAAGGGATCTAAAGTGGCAGCGGTTGCTCTGGCAAGAAAGGTTCTTTGCATTCTTCATCATCTTCTCACAAATCAAGAAATGTACCTTGAAGACAGAGATAAGAAGAATCTGCGTCAGAAGCCCTTGACATCGCCATGTCCTATTGAGATGTCGATCCAAGAGATGATTGACTGCATCGTCCGTGCAGGTTATGTTGTTAC
>JALNZQ010000291.1:0-2701 GCA_023229165.1 Methanothrix sp. | reverse complement strand
AGAGGAGGATTCGGTTAATCAATTTTTCGGGTTTTTCATGCGAAACGGCGGCGGCGCACCCGCGCAGCAAGCCGCGCGCAGTTTGACTTTATGACTCTTTCATATAGAGAGCAAGCCTTCATTAAGCCCTGACAAGACCAAACAGCCCGCGGACGGAATTGCCTTTTGCTGAGCCGCTACATCCAAGACTCTCATGGATGACCTGTTCTCTGTCAACTTTGGTCCTTTTCCCACCACATCTTCACCCTGATCGACGAGCCCGGCAGCACCAGTGCCCCGTCCTCCTCTCGCAGCACACCCTTGAGGAAATTCAGTAAAACTGCCTTTTGCTCCTCCTTCTCCGCCTTAGCCTGTGGTGCAAGCGCTGCCACAGCCTCATCCAGAGTTGAGTACCGTTGGCTGTGCTCCAGCCGGAAGGTCCTGATATGTGGATAGACGCCCATCTGGTAGAGCACATTGTATAGCACATCGCACTTGGGGCCCGGCTGATAAGGGCAGCCATGCAGCCTGGGCCACAACTTCTGCCACTGTTTGTCCCAGGAGGTCTCCCCTGCAAAGTGATAGAGGTAGACATACTTAGATGATGCCTGCATCATCTTCTCAATGGCCGCTCGGATGTCCGGCATTCCCAGCGAGAAAGAGGCGATCACCACATCGTAAGGCGGCTCTAGATCCTTTTCCACGTCCACATCCTCCCAGCGCTTCTGCACTATGGAAATGTTCCCGGTGCCAAACTCAGCCATCTTCTCACGCATCACGCTGCACATGCCCTCTGCCGGCTCCACGGCAGTGACGTGCGCCGCCTTCTGAGCAAAGGGAATGGCTAAAGTGCCAGGCCCGGCGCCGATATCCAGGACGTGCGACTCTTTTGTGATATCTGTTTCCCAGACGGTCTTGTCAATGCGGCTTCGCTCTTGCCGGCACATATTCCAGAAAGAGAGAGCGCTCTCCCGGCTTTCCCAGATGCGAGCGCAGTCCCGGCCGGGGCTCGACTCGCGACTTCTCTTCATCTGGCTCTTCCATACCTCGTTCCAGTCGATATCTTTCAAAGGATCTATCATGTAAGCAGCCTCTTTAGCCTAATTTTTTTAGCTCGCTCAGCATAGATGCATATTTGTCACTTTTTCCTGTAAATACTGGATAGACAAATTGCATTCCATTCGGCCCACCCATGGCACAGAGGGGCTTTGCCCTCTCATAGTCCATCTCATCAAAATTCAAGAGGAGAGAATCAAACCGGACTGCAATATTGGTCAAAGATTGCCGATCTTTCCTATCTTGGTGGTCTGATCTTCCTGGCCCCATTCTCCCAGCCATGCCGCGAGTATATTCTCCAGTTCTTTCATTCTGACGGGCTTGGCAATGAAATCATTCATCCCGGCCTGAAGACACCTCTCTTTATCGCCCTTCATGGCGGAAGCGGTCATGGCAATGATCGGAATATTGCAATTGAGAACCTTCGATTCCTCCCTGCGAATAAGACTGGTGGCCTCGAATCCATCCATCTCAGGCATCTGACAGTCCATGAGCACCAGGTCGTATGGTATCAAACGGAGAGCTTCGATAGTCTCCTGGCCGTTGGCCACAATGTCCACTTGATAACCCAGCCTTTTGATCATCGCCCCAGCTACCTTTTGATTTACGAGATTGTCATCAGCCACAAGAATGTGGACATTGTGACCAGCCACTTCCTGATCATTCGTAGCTTTGCAGTTCCCGCAGGCTCTCTTGCCCCTGCCTATATGATCGGCTTCTAGGCAATTATCCCCGGCAAACGGCCTTTTGGCCAGCCTGCTGAAATTGGCGGTAAACCAGAAGGTAGATCCCCCACCATCAATGCTTTCTACGCCGATTTTGCCTCCCATCAGCTCCGCCAGCTGCTTGGAGATGGCAAGTCCCAGGCCGGTTCCGCCATACTTGCGGGTTGTAGAGCTGTCCACCTGGGTAAATGGCGAAAAGAGAACATGCAATCGATCTGGAGGAATGCCAATGCCCGTATCGCTGACCGAAAACCGGAGAGCCACATCGCTCTCGTGGTCATGGTCCTGCTGCTCTATTGAGACATGGATCTTTACCCTACCTTCAAAGGTGAATTTCACGGCATTGGAGAGGAGGTTGACCAGAATTTGGCGCAGTTTTCCCTGGTCACCGGAGAGATGCAGGGGGACATCAGTGTCCATGAAAGATAAAATCTCCAGCCCCTTCTCAGAAGCCGCAGCCGTAAGCAAACCCTTGGCCTCATCAAGGGTTGAAGAAAGGTCGAAATCTAAAACTTCCAAATCCATTTTTCGAGCTTCAAGCTTTGAGAAATCCAGGATTTCATTGATGAGGGAAAGCAGAGACTCACCGCTGATGCGGACGATCCTCGCATATTCGAGCTGCTCGGCATCAAGTCTCGTATCTGCGAGGAGCCCGGTCATGCCGATTATGCCGTTCAAAGGAGTCCGAATCTCATGGCTCACGTTGGCCAGAAACTCGGACTTTGCCCGTGCCGCATCTTCCGCGGCTTCCTTAGCCCGTATTAAGGCCTCCTCTGCCCTCTTCAGCTCCGTTATATCGTCAAAGATCATGCAGAATCGCTCGGAAGTCTTCCAGGGGCGGTAGACGTGACAGTGACAGTACTTATCGGTCTCTTTAAGGTAAACATCAAATGCAACCGGTTCGCCAGTCACTGCTGCATGAGCATAGTTTTCAATCCATG
>JALNZQ010000057.1 GCA_023229165.1 Methanothrix sp. | reverse complement strand
ATCACTTGATCGCCGCAGGCTCGCTCGTGGGCTGCCTTTGGCGATGGCTGGCTGCTCCTCCGGGCCGGGGCCTCGCTTTGGAGTGCCGCTCGGGCTCGGGGGCTCGCCTGTGCGCTCGTGTACGGGTGCAGGAGGCCGGAGGATCAATAATTCTGCTGGCCCGGTCTGCATACAACACTCGGTCTACGGTTATTATTAGCTCCGATCTGCCAGAGCGACGACGAACGATCCAAACTCAAAGATCACGAAGCTCGCAGAGGACGCACACAGCCAATCCAATTCTTTCCAAAAGGTATTTAGTGCATGCAAGAGAAGATGATCGTAATGGCTGCCAGAACTAAGAAGATACCGAGAGCAAGAGCCAAGGCACTGAGAGAAAGTGGTGTCGAAGAGATCGATAAACTTGTCAAATCATCTGATGCAGCAAGCCAAAAGCCATCTCTGCCTAAGATCAACGCAGATCTGATCAACGAGGATGACCTGACGAAAGAAGAAGAGATGGCAGCTATAATGAAGTTGGAAGAGATCTCTTTGCGTAAGTTCTTAGAAGACGAGCCCGATATCTACACACTCGATGACCTGAAAGTTAGATACAAATGAAAGGCAAGATCGTTGCTATTCCGTTTCCATTTACCGATCTGAAGGGTGCTAAAGTGAGGCCTGCCCTTGTGATTTATGAAGGGCATGAGGATGTCATTGTGGCATTTATCTCTTCAAAAATACCATCTGAGCTTTGCAATGTCCATGTTCTCCTGACCAAAGAAATGCCCGGCTTCAGGCACTCGGGACTGAGAAGGGATTCCGTGATACAGTTGAACAAACTGGCAACAATAGATAAATCACTGATTGAAGGCGAGTTCGGAGAGATCGATTCCGACCTCAGAAAAGAAGTTAGAAGGATATTGATAGAGATATTTGATCGGTAACATCACTTTTTGTCGGGATACAATGGGGGGACATTTGACCCAATTGCCCTATTTTAAATCAAGTGACAATCCCTTGACCACTGCTGGCCAGCTCGTGGACTGACTGGGGCCTGGCAGGCGGGCTGCCCACCGGGCCGGGCCTCGCACCGGAGTGCCGCTCGGGCGTGGGGGACGGTCGGGCCTATTGACCCGGTGGCGCATACCTCTGGCGAGGGGAGTTTTCGGGTGCTGGGGGTTGTTATTAATATTAGCAGATAATTATAACTATATCACTAACGGCTCACGCTACCACGCGAAGTCCCAATTAGAGAAAGACAATTCTTGCCCTACACTTATTGATTTCCGCTTTGACTGGTCACGCATAAAATCGCATGACCATTCCTTGACCGCCGCTGACTCGCTCGTGGGATGCCTGGGGCCCTGGCAGGCTGGCTGCCCACCGGGGCCGGGCCTCGCTTCCGGCAGCGCTCCTCTGGCTCGGGGCCCGTCGGCGGGCAGCAGGAACGCGTTTGTTACACGGCTGGAACGGCTAAGCGAGCTGTTTTTTCTTCTAGGAGTTCCCCCGTTGTACTTCGTCAGAAATGCATTTATTTTTGGTTAGAATATAAATTTTATTTATTAAATAATAATGGCCGAATTCGGACTAGTGTATTCATTTATTTTGAGCGGCTTGGATTTTGAGCTTGATGTGAGTTTTAAATTATCTGGTTTAATATTTAATCGGTATTTGCACGAATGTTCTTTTCCGTCAGAACCGCAGCCTTTAATTATTATCTCATGATCTCCAATTTGGGAATCAGGTTCTGTTTTAATCGTGATTATCGAATCAAATAACGGGCGTTCACTATCTGGAGAAAAGGATATTTTAATGTCTGAGGTTGGCTCAGATATGCTTAAATTAACAAATTTTTCATATCTTCGAAAATATTTATGGTTACTTTCAATAGCTACTATCGTTGTAATTACACCACCTTGTATTACAGATCCTTGCAGTGGATCAACCGTCATGATAAAATCTGGGATATCCATCATCATGCGCTGGCCAATTCCTGCGAGAGTTACTATTGAATTGATAACGGGAATTGAATTGACCGAAGGATCAAAGGGAAGTTCTGTCATATTTTTCCCCTAATGATGCGCCTCGCTAAGTGGAGTTATCATTCTATTAAGCTCGCCTATATATTTATTGGCATGGTCAATATATTCGTTAGGATATTGTGGCAATGTTTTTGCAAAATGGTTATAATAATTTAAAGCATCTTGTATCCGGTTTATAGCTTTATAGGCATTTCCTAAATTATAATATACTGCAACAAGATTTGGATTGATTTTCAACGCAATTTCGAATTCTGAAATGGCTTCTTCAAATAGATGTTTATTCATAAGCGCTGTTCCTAAATTATTATGTGCCTCCGCGTAGTTATAATTTAGTTTCAATGCGATCATAAACTCTTGAATCGCTTCATCATTGAGATTTTTATCGGTAAATGCGATTCCCAAATTGTTATGCGCCTCCGAAAAATTAGGACATAGCTCAATAGCCTTTTGGAATTCCACGATTGCCTCGTCAATTAAGCCATTATCATATAAAGCCAATCCGAGATTATTGCGTGCTTCAAAATAATCCGGCCTTAATTTCAATGCAATCTCTAATTCAGGGAGAGCATATTCGATTAATCCTTTGTTCCTAAATGCAAGTCCTAAATTGTTGTACGCTTCGGCAAAATTTGAATTTAATTCTAACGCATTCTTGAATCTCTGAATTGCATCATCAATTAGGCCTTTATTTGCAAGCGCGATTCCCAAATTTAAGAATATTTCTGGAGATTTTGGTTTTAATTTTATCGCTTTTTCAAATTCTTCAATCGATTCATCAACCATGCCTTTGTCTGAATATATGGCCCCAAGATTGCTAAATGCTTCTGCTGAATCTGGATCCAAGTTTATCGCAATTTTATATTGTTGGATCGCTTCATCTAATCGTCCCTTTTTAGATAACGTAACTCCCAAATTAATATATGCCTCGCTAGCATCTGGCTTCAATCTTATTGCATCTTTAAATTCTTTGATAGCGAAATTAAATAGATCTTTCCGATCAAGCGCGATCCCTAGATTGTTATGTGCTTCGAAATAATCTGCATCAATTTTTAATGAAAATTTAAATTCCGCAATAGCATCATCAAGCAGGCCTTTGGCCATTAAAGCGTTACCTAAATTGTTATGCGCTCTTGCCAAATTACTTCCTAGATTTAGGGAAGTCTTAAATCGTTCAATGGCTTCATCAATCGATCCTTTTTCCAGAAGCAAGTTCCCCAAGTTATTTAACGCGTCTGAATAATCAGGTTTTAACATTAGCGCTTCTTTGTACTTTAGAATTGCCTCATCCTTTAAGCCTTTCTTAGAGTAAGCAATTCCCAAATTATAATGGACCATTGGATCTTTTGGTTCTATTTCTAGCGCTTCTTGATACATATTAATTGCATCATCAGTAAGTCCTTTTTTGTCGAGTACATTTCCGAGATTAACATATGGGTCTAAATATTTTGGATTCAATCTTATTGCTTCTCTGTATTCTGCAATTGCATTATCGAATAGCCCTTTCTTTTTATATGCATCACCCAACGCAAAATGGATTTGAGGTAAGGATGAATTTAGTCCTAATGCGATTTCATACTCAGCTATTGCTGCATCAAATAGGCTCTTATCCACCAATGCGATACCTAAGTTCATATGAGCTTCAGCACAATCTGCATCGAGACTTATTGATTTATTATACTCACGAATCGCATCATCGAGAGATCCCATCTTCTTCAAAACAGTTCCAATATTTAGGTGACCTATAGGATCTTGTGGATTTATTCTTAAGACTTCTTTGTATTCAATAATTGCATCTGCTAATAAGTCTTTGCTTGAATAAATATTACCAAGATTGCCGTGTGCTTGATAAAGTTCTGGATCGCAACTTATCGATTTCTTGTAATAATCAATCGCACTATCAATTTCGCCTTTAATCTCAAAAGATAGGCCTAAATTATAATATGCTCCAGCGTAATACGGATCAACTTTTACTGCGTTCTTATATTCTGCAATTGCTTCATCCAATTGGCCTTTATTTTTCAAAACATTTCCTAAATTCTTGTAAGATTCGGCGAATAACGGATCAATCAAAATTGCTTTTTTGAATTCCTGAATAGCTTCATCTAAGAGACCATTAGATTTGAGTTCAAGCCCCTTGGCGTTATGAATATGAGCATCGTCGTTCATATTAGAATTTATTCCGTTCTATCATCATGGAGAATGGTACTTTCTTGAATCCTCATGTATTTTATGGCCCAACCGCATTACCTTCTCGATATAATTTTAGTCTCAAACTTAGGGGGATGAGTGATCCAATCACTCTTTTTCTTAGTTTTCGCCGATATTATTTGGCTTATTTAATGTCACTCACTCCTACGATTTGATAAGGCAACAATCCTTATAAAAGTGACGCCATTGCAAGAAAAAAGAGAAGATGCGATAAATTACCGATTCAAATTGCATTAACGCATCCTCTATTGGCATATTCTGAGCTTTCTATCGTCATATACATCAAATCCGTTGCCGCTATCCAATAAAGTCTTGAATTGAATGCCTCAAATTCGTTATTGGCTCAAATCTCGCTTGTAGCTCTTTTAATAGTGTAATAAGCGAAAATCAATTAGCTGAGGGCAAAATTAGGTACGCAGAATGGTATTCGAACCCACGAACACCTTTCATGACTGGACCCTGAATACAGCGCCCCTGAACGATCTTGGCAACCTCCGTAAAAGAGGCCGCCAATCTCATGCACTTGCAGTATTCGTAGGCCCGCTCGTCCCCCGCTCAGGAATCGCCGCACGTGCCTTCTTTCCTGCCGACCTCATCCGCTGCAAAGGCCACACCCCGCCGCTCCAGCTCCGCCAGCTGCTCCTCCATGAACAAGCCCCTCCCGCTCACGTGCGCGTGCTCGCATTCCCGCACCCGTCCGCCCGTGTAGCCGCTGCTCGTCGTCTTCACGCTGCAGCTGGGACTACCTGCCACCCCCACGATGCATAGGCGCTCGCCCTCACGGGCCAGCATCTACAAGAGGTCCACGTAGTCTTCGATCAGAGCGCGGCAGAAGCGGCGAAACAGGGGCGTATCAAGCTGATTTGCCATGGGATTCAAGGAGCAATGCTTTTATGCAATGCATCCAATTAAAACAAGGTGATAATATGGCGAACCCGACATCTAACGCTCAGAAATTTAACCCTGAAAATCCTTTGCCATATGGCGGTACCACTGACATTCACGGCAATATCATCCAGGCAATTACAAGAGAGGAACAGGATGAAATGCTCGCCAAGGTAAGGAGAGCATTCGGGAAGAAGAGATGACAGACATCACAATCGATACAGATTTGCTCTTCTTTGCCATAGAAGATCATCCTCGAAAGAAAGGCCCCTCACCAGGTGATATAAAAAACTGATATATGCCCTGAGTACCCGCAACGGCATGGCGTTATACGTGCCTACCTCTGTGTTGGGTGAGGTATCCGCCATTTGTTTTGAGGGCAGAAAACATAACGTCGATGATCTATACAAGGTCGTCAAGCAATTTCAATAAGTTGCTGGATCAAGCCACAACTTAGCATTCCACGCCCAGCCCTCACTTCTTTCCTATCTCTTCCACCCTGGCCGCCACACCCCGCCGCTCCAGCTCCGCCAGCAGCTCCTCCATGAAAACGCCCCTCCCGCTCACGCGCGCGTGCTCACACTCCCGCACCCGTCCGCCCGTGTAGCCGCTGCTCGTAGTAATAACGCCGCAGCTGGGGCTTCCCGCCACCCCCACGATGCAGAGGCGCGCCCCCTGGCGGGCCAGCATCTCTAAGAGATCTACGTAGTCTTCGATCAGGGCGCGACAGAAGCGGCGAAACTGGGGCACATCGAGCTGGTTTCTGGTAACAGCCCATCGTTCGAGGCCCAGGTAGAGCGCCTCCGGGCAAGGCAGCTGAACCGTGGGGCCCTCGGGCCGAAAAGGCAGCGGTGCGAGCCCCTTTACTCGCGTCAGGGGGTTGAGCAGGCAGTGGGCGGCGACAGTGACCACCTTCTCTTCCTGGGCGGTGCCTTTATCCCTACTTTCGCCCGGTTTTGCGGTGTACGGCATCTTAAGTCAATAATATTATAAACTTATAATAACTTAATGCCATAGCATGTCTACTACTATCCATGTCAAAGACGATTGTTCAGCAGATGCATCTCTTCAAAAAAAGGCAAAGCGCATGGATCGATCGCATTTCGGCAGCCTGCCCAAGCTTGAATCCTTCCGGAGGGAAGAGGTTGACCGTTTTGATTGACCCTGACGTTATCTTCCTGAACCGGACTTAATATGCTTGATATAATGATAGAACCTGATGCCGTCCATGTCGTCGTAGAAGATGATCTTCTCCGCCTTCTCCCCCACCTTGATCTTCAGGGTGTTGTTGTGAAACTCGTTCTCGTACACCACATCATCGATTACATCCAGGGGCACGGTCTGCACGCTATCCCAGGCGATGCCCGGTCGCACAAAGTGCACATTCTTGTCCGTGGTCACCAGATAGCCCAGCACCTTGTCCAGCATTCCCATCCGAGCGATGGCCAGCATCTGCTCGGATGCCTTGCTCTGCAAGATAGCCGGTGCGATCTGCACCAGCTTCTCGCCCGCTGCTGCCAGCTTTTTGGCAGTGCGGTTCAGCTTTTTAGGAACATCTATTCCTATGACGCCGGCTTCTTTTGTCTCAGTCATATTCCTGCATCAAGTCACTATCTTTTCCAGGCAGTCGTTCTCCAAGGCGAGATTCACCTCGCGCGCCAGCCTGCGTCCCGTGGACATGTTGGTGCGCCATAGGGCATTTCCGTAGGGATGACCTACGGCCATGTGCACATTGGTGCCGCCGCCGATCCGCGGAGCGACATCGTAGATGTAAAAGTTGAGGTCCTTGTCCACGCAGGTCTGCAGACAGAAGGGCCCGATGATGCCGGGAGAATAGTACTCCTGAGTCGCCTCCACATACTTCTCGGCCAGAACAAAGGCCTTCTCTAAAAGCGACTCGCGTAAAGTTGCAGAGTTGTGGCCGCAGACAGTGTACTCGGGGTTGATCTGCCGATCGTTGAGAGTGAGCTGCTGGGGCGCGGGCAGTCGGCAGTGACCGTCCAGTGAGGTCTCAAATCGCCAGTCTATGCCTATCAACTCGATCTGCTTGCTGATGGGCGAGTAAAAGAAGTCCAGATTAAAGACCGGCCCTATGACGTAGCGCTCAATTCTGGCCAGCTCAATTCCGTCCTGATCGATCACATTCTGGCGCAAAAGCAGATCGGCCTTCTGGCAGTACTCCTTAGGAGGCGGCTGTAAAGAATCCCCTCTCCAGGGTTTTTACGGCATGAGGCAGCTTGACCATGACCAGCTCCTTGATATCCTCCGCCTCGATGGGCTCGGGATAAGGCAGCCCCGCCTTCTCCAGTATCCAGTAATAGTCCCTCTTGTCGCCGCGCTCCTCAGAACGAAGCAAGTTTCGAGAGCCCAAGAGAGGCACCAGGAACTGATCTTCAACGGCATCAATGCCGCAGTAAGATGTAAATGACCGGTTGGGCACGAAAAGAGTGTTCTTCTCTTTGAGAATATCCTGATTCTCCTGCTCTAAAATCTGCGAAAACTTTTTGAGCATCATGACCTCATCGATCATGCCGTTTACAATCCTGCCCGATTTGTCCCGGTTGGAGCGGAAGTACTTGACATAAGGCTTCTCTCGCCCCTCCTGGCACACCGCCAGCGTCCTTAAATTCTCCTCTACTGCGCCATCTGCCGTATCCAGGGCAGAGTGGGATGCAATCATCCCGATTCGCAGATCATCGAGGTCGTATCCCCTCAAGACCTCTAAAACCTTGCTGCGATCAATCAAGTCAGAGCACCTCAAAATAATTACGTTGTTCCCTCATATTTCCATCCCGATTTATCAAGATGACCCCACGCCAACCAGTAGCTCACCTTTGCCATTGTCGACATTGTCACCTGCATACTTTTGGAAGGCCAGGCCATCAACCTGCACGATTTCCAATCTTTGGAAGCTGGGCAGAACCTTGGCCTCTCCTTTTACAGTTATAGTTCCTTTGCTCATCTTTGCGCCGGGCAGATAGGTGCTGCCGCCGATGAAGATTGTGCCGCCCTGATTGGCAGCTCCGGGAAAGTCGCCCGCATCCCCAAAGATGCAAATGCTGCCCCCCCGCAAAGATGCTCGCCCAGGTATGCTCCCGCGCTTCCTCTTACTTCGATCTCCCCGCCGCGCATGCCGCACTTCTCGCCCCGGTATCCGCTGCCCATGCGACCGCAAAGTGTGCCTGCTGCATCTTTTATCATAGTAGCCACCGGCATATCCTCACGTACCCATACCAGAGAAATGCTCGCGAATCCCATTCCCTTGGCCGGTAATAAAAGGTGCTGTTGTGATTTTATTATTTTTAAGCAGTATTTTTTCGTGCATTACTTTAATATACCTCATTCTCATGAGAATATAGTCCACTGATATGGAGTTGAGTTTTTTGGCGGGCAGAGCTTGGAAGTTTGGAAACGATATCGATACGGATGCCATCATTCCCGGGCGTTATCTGGTTATTAATGACCCGTTGGAGTTGGCAGCTCATCTCTTCGAGGGCGTTCGCCCGGAGATGGCAGAAATGGTGGCTCAAGGCGACTATGTAGTGGCAGGGGAAAACTTCGGATGCGGATCTTCCCGAGAGCATGCTCCATTAGCACTGAAGGGAGCGGGAGTGAAAGCCGTAGTTGCCAAGTCCTTTGCCAGAATATTCTTTAGAAACTCCATCAACACCGGCCTGCCTCTGTTTATATGCTCCCAGGTGGATCGGATCGCCGATGGTGCGGAAATAGAGATAGACATGATCGGTGGATTGATTCACAACAAATCCCGCGCGGAACACTACAAGACTACTCCTCTTCCCGATTTCCTCCAGGAGATTGTTGACGCGGGCGGACGAGTGAATTATAAAGTACCAGTTATCCCAGGTGACGGCATCGGCCCGGAGATCATAGCCGAGGGCCAAAAGGTTTTGCAAGCGGCAGCAGACAAATACAACTTCAGCCTCGATTGGACGGAGTACTCTCTTGGAGCGGAGCACTACCTGAAGACGGGGGAACTGGTGAGCGAAGATACCCTCAAAGATCTGGGCCGCTTTCCCGCCATCTACCTGGGTGCCATCGGAGACCCACGCGTGAAGCCGGGCATCCTGGAGAAAGGCGTATTGCTGGCCATGCGCTTCTACTTTGATCAGTATGTGAATCTGCGGCCCGTTAAGCTCCTGGAGGGCGTCTGGACGCCCCTTAAGGATAAGACTCCCAAGGACATCGATTTCATGGTGGTTCGCGAGAATACGGAGGACTTTTACATCGGCATAGGCAGTCGCGCACGCCGGGGCAAGAGCCACGCCGATTTTGAAATCAAGCGAACGCTTTACAATATAAAGTTCGGCCTGGATATCGATACAGATAGCGAGGAGATCGGCTATCAGATCGGAGAAGTCAGCAAAGAGGGCACAAAGAGGGTAATAAAATATGCCTTTGATCTCGCTTCCAAGCGTCACAATCATGTCGCCAGCGTGGACAAGGCCAATGTGCTCAGCGACATCTATGGCTTTTGGCGCGAGGTCTTCTTAGATGTTGCCAAAGGCTACCCGCAGGTCAAACACGACTTCAATTTCGTGGATGCCATTACCATGTGGTTTGTCAAGAACCCGGAGTGGTTTGATGTCGTGGTCGCTCCCAACATGTTCGGAGATATTATCACAGATCTGGGAGCCATGATTCAGGGGGGTCTCGGCCTTGCGCCCGGCGCGAATCTGAATCCAGAGGGCACAAGCATGTTCGAGCCCATCCACGGCTCAGCACCCAAATACAGGGGACTAAACAAGGTTAACCCCATCGCCACCATCTGGTCAGGGGCACTCTTGCTGGAGCATCTGGGCCAGCCCAAAGCGGCAGCGGATATAGTCTCTGCCATTGAGCGGAACTTATTTGAAGGCAGAATAAAGACTTACGACTTAGGGGGAAGCTCAACCACCTCCGGGGTTGGCTCGGAGATAGCTCGCCTAGTGGGACTTGTCTAAGTCCCACTGGGGAAAAAGCTTTTATGTGGGATGCTTTTATTCCTCACTCAGTGCAGCATAAAAGGCTTGAGGCATGTCAGGCAGCGGGGGCTCGTAGCTCAGTTAGGCAGAGCGTCTGGCTTTTAAATTTTTGTGTGAAGATACCAGGTGGTCGAGGGTTCAAATCCCCCCGAGCCCGTTTGGAGTTTCCTGGCCTGTTTGCTGCTCCTTCTCCAACAAGGTGGTTCGAGTGACCAAGTTTGCCGTAAAAGATCATGAAATGGTTCCGGAACATGTGCTGCTCACACCGGAAGAGAGTGCCGAGGTGCTGAAAGCATTCAACATTGTGGCACCACAGCTACCTAAAATTCACGTAAATGACCCTGCGGCCAAAGAGATCGAGGCGAAAGTTGGCGATATCATTAAGGTAATCCGAAAGAGTACTACAGCTAAGCAATCGATCTTTTACCGGCTGGTAATCGATTAAAGGTGGTCTTTTGCTCGATAGAAATGTTCTTTATAGCTCCTATTTTACCAGGGACAAGCTGGTGCACCATCATATAAACTCATTCAATGATTTTATAGATAAGGGCCTGCAGAAGGTCATCGATGAAGTGAATATCATCGAGACCAATATCGAGAATACCTATGTGAAGCTGGGCAAGATCCGGGTGGCGAAGCCCATGGTGCGCGAAGCGGACGGCTCCATCGAAAGGCTCTACCCCAATGATGCCAGGCTTCGCAATTTGACCTATGCCTCACCCATCAAGCTGGAGATGACCATAGTGGAAGGCGAGACAGAGAAAGATCTGGTGGAAGCTGACATAGGCACATTGCCCATCATGCTTAACTCCAAGATCTGCAACCTTTCCGGTCTCACGGCTGACGAGATGATAACCTATGGCGAGGACCCATCTGACCCGGGCGGCTATTTCGTGGTCAACGGCTCAGAGCGCGTCATCATGACGCTGGAGGACCTGGCGCCAAACAAAATCCTGGTCGAATACAACCAGCGCTATGATGAGAACATCGAGGTGGCCAAGGTATTCAGCCAGAGACAAGGCTATCGCTCCCTGGTCATTGTGGAGCGCGGCCGTCGTTCCATCCTGGAGGTATCCTTCCCCTCAGTCTCGGGAAGGCTCAACTTCGTGACACTGCTACGATCCCTGGGCATGGACACAGATATGGATATTGTGAAATCCGTATCAGACAATCCGGAGATCATCAAGTTCATGCTGGAAAACCTGGAGGAAGCCGAGGTCTCGACCAATGATGAGGCCCTGGAGAAGATCGGCGCGCGCGTTGCCGCCGGCCAGGCCAAGGAATACCAGAAAAAGAGGGCGACTTATGTCCTGGATCGGTACCTGCTTCCCCACATAGGCGTGGATGAGAAGGATCGCTTTTCAAAGGCGCTCTTCCTCTCTCGCATGGCCGAAGCCTGCTTCGAGCTGGCACTGGAGCGACGCGGAGAGGATGACAAGGATCATTACTCCAACAAGAGGCTGAAGCTCTCCGGTGATCTGATGGAGGATCTATTCCGCGTGGCCTTTAACCGTTTGACTCGAGACATAAAATATCAGCTGGAGAGGGCCAGCATGAGAAACAGAGACCTTAATGTGGTGACCACGGTTCGCGCGGACGTCCTCACAGAGAGAATGATTCACCCCCTGGCCACAGGAAACTGGGTCGGCGGGCGCACAGGCGTCTCCCAGCTCCTGGATCGGACGGACTATATGGCCACGCTCTCTCATCTGCGTCGCGTGATCTCGCCCCTCTCCCGATCTCAACCGCACTTCGAGGCCAGAGATCTGCATGCTACCCAGTGGGGTCGCATCTGTCCCTGCGAGACTCCGGAAGGGCCAAACTGTGGCCTGGTAAAGAACTTCGCCCAGGGAGTGGAGCTTTCCAAGGGTGCAGACGATTCAGTTAACATCAAAAAGATATTGATGGATTTAGGCGTGATTTCGGTAGGTGGTAATGTTGGCTGAAGCCATGATTTCGGGCGCGCGAATTTATGTAAACGGCGAGATAGTCGGGCATCATGATGACCCAAAAACATTGGTCGCGAATTTGCGTCGTCTGCGGCGTTCCGGCAGCATAAGCAGCCAGATGAATGTGGTCTATTTCGAGGACACCAATGAGATCTTCATGAACAACGACTCCGGCCGAGCCAGAAGGCCGCTCATTGTGGTGGAGAACGGAAAGGCGCAGGTCACTGAGGAGCATGTAACTAAGATAGAGAACGGCGAGATGACCTTTGCCGATCTTGTGGCGGGCGGCCTCGTGGAGTATCTGGATGCTGAGGAGGAGGAGAACACCCTCATTGCCATCTGGGAAGAAGATATCAAACCAGATCACACTCATCTGGAGCTGGATCCCTCGCTGATTTTGGGCATCGCTGCGGGCCTTGTGCCCTATCCGGAGCATAACGCCAGCCCCAGAAATACCATGGGCGCAGGAATGGTCAAGCAATGCCTGGGAATGTCCACCGCCAATATGAGGCTGCGGCCTGATACACGCGGCCATTATCTGAACAGTCCGCAAAGAGGCATAGTCAGGACCAAGACCTCGGCTGCCGTGGGCTTTGAGGAGAGGCCGGCGGGACAAAATTTCGTTGTCGCCGTGCTGGCCTATGAAGGATATAACATTGAAGATGCTTTGGTCATGAACCGCGGCTCAATCCAGCGCGGCCTCGCTAGAAGCCACTTCTTTCGCGTCTCTGAAGCAGAGGAGCGAAAGTACCCCGGCGGCCAAGAGGACAAGTTCGAGATTCCTGACGTAGAAGTTCGGGGTGCACGAGGCAGTGAGGCTTATGATCAGCTGGATTCAGACGGACTTGTGAACCCTAATGCCTATGTAGGCCCAAATGATGTGCTCATAGGCAAGACCAGCCCCCCCAGATTCTTGGAGGAGCCTTCCGAGTTCGGCCTGACGCCCCAGCAGAGGCGCGAGACATCCGTGACCATGCGTTCTAATGAGATGGGTGTTGTGGATATGGTCATCCTCACCGAGTCCTCCAACGGCAACCGCCTGGCCAAGGTCAAGAGCCGAGATCAGCGCATTCCGGAATTGGGCGACAAATTCGCCTCCAGGCACGGCCAAAAAGGCGTGATAGGATTGATTGTGCCCCAGGAGGATATGCCCTTCACGGAATCGGGCGTCGTGCCAGACCTGCTGCTAAATCCTCATGCTATCCCCTCTCGTATGACTGTGGGACACGTCCTGGAGATGATCGGTGGAAAGGTAGGATCTCTAGAGGGCAGGTTCGTTGATGCCACCGCCTTTTTGGGCGAGAACGAGCCGGATTTGCGCGGCGCGCTCAAGAAGTTCGGCTTCTCCCATACCGGTCGCGAAATACTATACAATGGTGCCACTGGAGAGCAAATCATGGCCG
>JALNZQ010000290.1 GCA_023229165.1 Methanothrix sp. | reverse complement strand
GGATTGAATCTTTAGCACTGCCTTATCCTCGCATTTCGATCACTTGACAGGATGGAGCGGCTCCTCTCCGGCTATGCGCTTGGAGACATTAACCCCTACCACGGTTATGAGGATGGCGACTATTGCAGATATGGCCAGATACTGCACCGATTCCACCATACCGATGCCGAACTTCAGGTCGGTATTACTGGCCAGGATAAAGCCGGTTGCCGACCAGATGATAAGACCCGTTGCCAGCAAGAAAAAGAGATAGGAGATGATGCGAGCATCTCTTATACCCTCCAGGTACATGTCCATGATCTTGCCCAGATCCACACACAGGGCAGCGACAACATACCACCAGATGCTCTCATGAAGGTAGATCATCACCAGAATGAAGAATCCGGGTGATATGGGTTCATGGTAGTACTGCCAGGAATAGGCGAATCCTCTCACGGTGGCAATGATCACCAGCATGGCCGCCAGGATATAAGTTATAAATGCGATCTTGCCTGCATAAAGGGATTTTCTCAGAGTCTGCTTGGCCTCTTCCATGGAGTCGTCCAGCCCCAGGCCCCGAAATAGGAGATAAAGGCCCACTGCACCCGTGATGGCCACCACGGCACCATTGGGATAGCCCAGGAGGCTGAAGATGGCAAACATGAGCAGAGCTAAAGCAGGAGGAATGAATACGGTATGGCTGATCTTGGGATCGTTGAAGACCTGTTTAAGAAGATAGTAAGTGCTCTCCAGATTGGGGCTCTGCTTGATCAGAACCCGGCGTACCCCGTTCACCTTGATGCGAGAATGGATAATTGGCAGGATGGCCTCGTCCTCAGCTCCATCCGAGACTACGATTACTCCGTCGGGATGCAAGCGCTCCAGCAACACTTCCAACTGCGCGGCAAGCTTGCTGTCTGAGACCAGGCCGACCTTCAGATCGCCAGCCAGGGAGGCTATTTCCACGGTTTTGCCGGAGAGGGCCAGCTCATCCAGGACCTTTATTCCTCCAAAGATGGTATTGACATCCGAATCCTCTGGATCAGCCATGCCCAGCTTGAGCGCAGCATCGATATTGGCCTGCCTGCCCACAACCGGACTTATGACTCCACCCTTGCGGCCCAAATCATTGTCGCGGTCAATACAGAGCACCAGGACGTCCATGGTTTACTATTTGAAAAGATTGTACTTAAAGGATTCTGTGGAGATAAGATATATATCTAATAAATGGGAAGCATACATTATGCATATGCCTGTTAGAAGACAAACGATCCTCTCTGTAGTAGTTCTGATGGTGCTCTCCATCTCCTTTGTAGATGCGTTTTCATTTGATATGCCGATTACACAAAAATATGTTAGTATATATAATAATCAGATCGATAATGTCCCTACCGTCCTAAAGAGCATGGTAGGCAGCGAAAAGGTCAACATAATCATAACCAGAGAAAATGGTAGTGAATTTCGCGTGGGTATGGATATAGTGAGCGCTAAGATCGAGAGAACCGTTGAGGGTGGCATTAGCGATCCCACAATCATAATAACCACCACACAAAGCGCCTTAAACGAGGTAGTAAAATCGAAGGATCGAATAGCCGCGTTTAAGAAACAGGCGGACGCAGGCCAAATTCGCTTCGAGGGAAAAAGCTGGCTGGCAAATGCCAAGATTAAGGCCCTTCTCTCCAGCACCAGCTTTCTTCAATTCGGCTATAGTCTCTTCTTCGGCTAGCGTGAAAGATCGAAATTCTCTTTTACTATAGAAAGTTATTATAGTCTCATCACTCAATATACTATTTGCAATGTATGACCTGATTGTAGTAGGCGCGGGGCCGGCAGGATCTGCAGCTGCCCGAGCGGCAGCATTGCAGGGATTAGACACTCTGATCCTGGAAAAAGAGCATTTTCCCAGGTACAAACCCTGCGGTGGCGCTCTCTCCAGCAGAGCAGCTTCGCTGCTGGACTTTACCCTTCCCTATGAGGTTTGCGAGAGGACCATAACAGGAGCACGTGTCCATTTTCGCGATAGAGTATTGGAGAGGCACAAGGGCTACAATCTCACCACACTAATAACCCGTTGCCAATTCGATCATCTCCTCTTGCAGAAGGCGAAAGAGGCCGGCGCCGACACAAAGACAGAAAAAGTTCAAGCCTTCCAGGAAAAGGACGAATATGTGTCCGTGAAAACAAAGGATGGGATTTATAGAGGCAAGTTTCTCGTGATCGCTTCCGGATGCCAGGATTCTCTGAAAAACAAGATCTGCGGTCCTGACAAAAAAGAGAATATGGGGGTATGCCTGGTTGCCGAGATAAAAGAGGACGACCAGAAGATAAAAGAGCGGCTGGCCGGCACTCTGGACATTCACTTCGGCATGGCGGAAGGCGGCTACGGATGGATCTTTCCCCATAGAGGATACTATTCAGTGGGCATAGGCGGCCTATCATCACGCCTGCATCATCCCCGCCGGGCCATGCTGCAGTTCCTGAAGAAAAACGGTTTTACTGAGGAGCAGAAGCTTCATGGTCACCTCATACCGCAGGGTGGCAACAAGAGGAGGACGGCTTATGGAAGAGTGCTCCTGGCAGGAGATGCAGCAGGATTTGTGGATGCGTTTACCGGAGAGGGGATCTGCTATGCACTCTCTTCCGGCAAGATTGCCGGCCAGGTGATAGGAGACACGCCCGCCCCAGAGGTAGCCTCGGCCTACGAGAAGAGAATCGGAAAGGACTTCGGCGAGGAGCTGAGGTATGCCTTATTCCTCTCAAAAATGATGCACAACTATCCGGAGATATTCCTCCGCATCCTGGCCTGCAGAGAGGAAGTCTTGGACAGATATATCGAGATTGCCGCAGCCAAAATATCTTACAAGGATTTTTTGCGCTGGCTGCTGCCTCGTCTTCCATTAAGCTTGCTTCGCACTCTTTAATTCTAAAAAATATTTTTTTAGGTGAAGACCTCACCCGTCCTCACCTTGCCCGACTTTTCCACCGGGGAGACGAAGATCCTGCCGTCCCCAAACTTGCCGGTGCGCCCTGCATCGCAGATGGTCTTCATGACTGAATCTGCCTCTTCGTCTGTAACATACAGCTCCAGCTTGAGCTTGGGGAGCATGTCCACGTCCATGGTTCCGCCCCGGTATTGCAGCTTGATGCCCTTCTGCTCGCCCCGGCCCAGCACCTCGATCACGGTCATGGCAATAACTCCCTTCTCTTCCAGGGCTTTCTTGATCTGCTCCAGCCTCTCCGGCCGCACTATGGCCTCTATCTTTTTCATTTTTATAGATCGGAAGA
>JALNZQ010000056.1 GCA_023229165.1 Methanothrix sp. | reverse complement strand
TTCCGGTTGTCCTGCCAGACTATCATATTGCCGCTAATGATCGGATACATCTGCTGGCCGGGTCCTTTGTAGACGGCAACGCTCTCGCCATCCGCCAGATCTCGCATGTAAACGTTCCAGTTGCCGCTGGAGTTGTCCATCCAGACGACCTTATCTCCTGAGATGGATGGCCAGGTCTGATCTCCTTTTCCAGTCACAACAGCCGATTCGATGCCTGTGGTCATATTCTTCATATAGATGTCTGCGTCCTTATTTCTATAGTCCGTCCAGACCACAGTATTCCCCGAAGCTTTGGGATAGAGCTGATCCCAATCTCCTTTGGAGATGGGCTTTTCCGCCCGTGTGAAGAAATCAAAGCCAAATATATTCCAGTTGCCTCTCCGATTGTCGCTCCATACCAGCAGGCTACCGTTGGTGCTGGGATAGTCAGTGGCTAGCAGCAGCAGCGGATCGGAGTTGATGTACCTCATCTTGATTTGGGAAAAGCCATTGCTGTTATCCATCCATACAATCTTGTTATCGGATATGATCTTGGAAGAGAGGTATGGCTTTACTTGATCCGGATCGCCCTTGCCGTCGTTGGGCGTCTGCTGCATTGGAAGTGTAGCCAATGGTATTTCCACACCCTTTTCCAGATCATAGAGATAAATATCTGAATCTCCTCCTCTAACATCCAGCCAGGCTACATAGTTATTGTATATTGTCGGATAACCCTGGTTGGCGGAGTTGGTTGTTACCGCTCTTTCTGTTTTGGTGGAGAGGTCGTAGGTGTAAATGTCCCAATTCTTATTTCTGCCGTCCGCCCAGACCACAGTATTGCCCCAGATCCAGGGTTGAGCCTGCCTGGCAGGGTTAGTGCAGATAGCAGTCTCCTCTCCAGAGGTCACGTTGTAGAGATAAACATCCCATTTATCGTCACCACTGCGGGAATCGATCCAAACGATCTTGTCTGCGTTTATCACAGGCGAAAGTTTCAGAGATTTTACTGTAGTGATCTGCCGATCCTTTCCTTTAGCGATGTCGTAGAGGTAAATCTCCTCGCTGCCTGAGCGTTTATCGATCCAGATGATATTATTGCCATCGATCATTGCGTAGCGGTTGTCGGATGAACCATTGGTGACCTTTGTGGTTTTCTTCGTCAAAAGGTTGTAGAGGAAGATGTTGAGGTTTCCTGTGCTCTTGTCAGTCCAGATCACATTTTCGCCGCTGGTGTCAGGACTGCTGTGGTCAAAATCGCTATTGGTAATATTTTGTTCCTTGTTAGTCGTGATGTTGAACAAATAAACGTTGAAGTATCCATTCCGGTTGTCCGTCCAGACGATGTTGTCCCCGGAGATGGAGGGATTTGTATGGTTGAATGGTCCGTCGGTTATGGTTACATCTGCTAAAATTTTGAAGTCATACATCCGGATATCCGGGTCACTCGGACCTTGTCTGTACTCCGTCCAGACTACGCCACGATCGCTGATGGCAGGCTCCATTTTTATGGTTCCCGGTGCCATGGGAAAATCATTGCCGCTCTTGATGTCATAAAGATTGATATCGGTGCGGTTGTTTAGGTAGGCAATAAAGTTGCCAAAAACCCTGGGATCAGTCTGCATGCCGGATTTAGTAAGCGTAGTAGTCTTCTGAGTAGTAATATCCATGAAGGCTATGTCTGACTCGCCGGTACGATTATCGGCCCATGCCACAATGTTGCCGTATATGGAAGGAAACGCCTGGTCTTTTGGCCCTTTGGAGATGGCTGACTCTTTGCCGCTGGCAATATCGTACAGATATACATCAAAATCTCCAGAGCGCTTATCCATCCAGACTATTTTATCTCCATTGATCTTGGGCTCAATCTGTTCTCCCTTCCCGGTGGAAACGATGCTCTCTTTCTTGGTCGTCAGGCCGTAGAGACGAATGTTATAGGTGCCGTCGCGGTCATCTGCCCAGACCACATTCTCGTTGCTAATGTCGGGTTGGGTCTGGTTGCCTTCAGCTGCAACCACCGCTGATTCTGTGCGGTTGACGGCATCGTACATGTAGATGTCCCCGTTGCCCGCCCGCATGTCCTGCCAGACGATGTGCTCGCCCGATACCGCAGGATTGATCTGGAAGAACGGATTAATGCATACCCATTTCTCTAGGCCGGTCTCCAGGTCGTACATGAAAATGTCGAAGTTTCCACTCCTGTTATCCGACCATGCTACAATATGTCCGTCTATGGCAGGCTGCATCTGCTCCGAGCCCACTAAGGTGGCTATGGGGCGCTCTTTTCCATAATCCACCCCGCTAGCAGCGCCAACATGGAGTAGTGCTGCCGTTATGATCATAATGGATATTGCCTTCTGCATCTTATCACTCTGTGATCTAATGGTTTTCCTTTTGCGATATCTTTCTGGGTGCTTTTGGCGAACCCATATAAGGACTTTTCTCGACGTTTGTCGTGATCAGTCCAAAAATGATATTTCTACCCGTTATTGATCACAAAAAGAAGAACAATCGCTTCTGGTGACGAAAGAGCTTGTGGATGGCCTTAAGGTTAACGGATCATGGTTCTGCCTAAGGTTACCAGGAATAGGGCCAAAAGCAGCCAGCCTAAAACCGATTCCATTGTCGCCAAATAGCGGAAGATGTCTATCGGATACCATTTTACTTGCGTCTTGGCTGTGAAGACCATGGCGCTGAAGTAGAGATTGTCCAGGAAGTTGAGGTTTTCTTGGGGGGCGATACTGGGGCCGGCTCCGTTTAACGGCTCCACCAAAATGCCGTCCCCCATCCAGAAGAGAAGGGCAAAGAGTACGATCAGAAAGCAGCTTAAAAATACGGTATACCTGGGCCGGACGCCGTAGCCGCATGAGATCCATGCCATGCCATCCAGGATCTTGGACCAGTTGATCTTGATCAACATTTTATCCCGAATGAGCAGGGTCTTGCAGGACTGACTCATGCGTCGGTAATGGTAGTAGCAGTCGTCTGCATCCTCGAACCACTCCAGGTTCCTGAAATTCTTGGCCAAAGAAAGGTATGCTGCGCCGTCGTAGGCTAAGTGATGACGCAGTGTTGGCCATCTGACCTCCAGGCGGACGAAATCAGCGTTATGCAGATCAATCTGCCCGGAAAACACAGCATCAAAGAGACGCATGACATGAATTTTTGCATTTGCTAAAGTCAGGTTCTTTTGAAAATTTGAGCCGGAGAAATTTGTAGAACCTCCAAACTGCGTTCCCAGGAAGAATGCACCCTCCTGGAACATGGCGAAGTCGAAGCGGGCATTCGCCTGGAATTCTGATGCGGAGAAGAATGTTTCTTTGCAGAACTTAACGCTTCTAAAGTCGGTTTCATCTAAAAAAGAGACATCCGAGAATCGGGCATCTCCTGCAAAGACTGCCTGCTCGAAGACGGCCTTGGCCTGAAACTTGCTCTGACTGAAAAATGCATGTCCCTTGAAGAATGCACTATGGAAAAATGCATCCTCTTGAAAGCAGGATCCCTGGAAGGATGCCTTTCCCTGGAAATGGGATCCTGTGAAGAGAGTTCTGCCCAGCTTTGCCTCTGTGAATTGCACATCGCCACCCAGGATGGCGTCCTCGAAGTTGGCATCCAGAAGCTCGGCCCGGAAGAAATTGGCCTCTTTCGCTAAGCTTGAACCCAAAAAAATGGTACAGCCTTGGATGGAGGCAAACTCCATATTGAGTTCTTCTTTGAAGTTTGCGCCGCGAAAATCGGCGTTTCCGGAGATTTTAGCGCTCTGAAAGCTGGCATAGCCCATGAATTTGGCACCCTGGAAATTGGCATCGGCAAGAAAGCCCGCCTTCCAGAAGCTGGCTGGTTTACCAAAAGACGTCAGCCGGAAGTTGGCCGTCCCGGCGAATTTGGCCTGTGTGAAGTCGGCTTCTTCCAGAAAGCTTGCCTCTCCAAAGTTGGTGCACAGCTCGCTGAAGTGAGCCGAGCCGAAGAGGGCCTGGCGCTCGAAGACTGCATTGCCGAAGTTGGCTATGGCGGAAAAATGTGTCCCCTGGAATCGAGCTGAACCCAGGAAATTTGCATCTCGGAATGTGGCATATCTCTTAAAGCTGCAGGATTCAAATCCAGCTTCGCCCGAGAAAGATGCACCTTTAAAGCGTGCTTCCTGCAAAAAGGTGCAGCCGCACAGGTCCAGGGCATCTGTTAGCAGGGCATGAGCGAAGTTCACGTTTCCCAGAAACTCGCAGTTCCTGATCAGGATCTTTGAGGCCACGACCGCTGCCGTTTGCGTCTCTTTAGCGGGACGCTCACAGTGAATGAGGGGCAGATCCAGCCTGGAAATGTCAATGTCACCGGCTATGGCCATGTGATCGTAGATGAGCGGATCGCCATTCTCGATCCTGGTTAGAAGCTCGCGGGCCTCAATTACGGGAAGATGCGGCGCTTCTGCCATGACCCTCGCCTCGGTATATGACAATTCGGTTAATAGTTAAAATTTTCTTTAACATATGTGGCTGCAATCTTGCTCCATTGCCAGGCTCAAATCAGCAATGACTATATATTCCTTGTGTCAACCCCTAACCACACCGGGAGGAACCAAGTTGAAGGATTATCTCATAATGGATGACGTCATGCTTGATCATAAAAGGGTCCTGGTAAGAGTGGACTTCAACTCTCCCATGGACCCCAGCGGAAATATCCTGGATGATAAACGCATAAAAAGCCACTTAGACACTCTGCGCGCTCTGGAGGGCAGTCGGGTGGTTCTCATGGCGCATCAGAGCCGGGCCGGAAAGAAGGATTATACCACGCTAGAGGCTCATGCCCGCCTGGCAACGCGGCTCTTGCGTCGCGATGTCACCTACATTGATGATATCTTCGGCTCTCATGCCCAAAGCGCCATAAAATCTCTGATGCCGGGTGAGGTTCTTCTTCTGGAAAATACCCGCTTTTATGCCGAAGAGAATATGAACCGAAGCCCTGCCGATCATGCCAAAAGCCACATGGTGAGAAAGCTGGCACCGTTATTCGATCTTTTCATAAATGACGCTTTTGCAGTATCCCATCGCTCTCACTGCTCCGTGGTGGGCTTTACCGAGGTGCTGCCAAGTTTTGCCGGGCTTCTCATGGACAAGGAGATCACTGCACTTGACAGGGGGTTAAAGGGCAATGAGCACCCAACAGTTTTCTCTTTGGGTGGAACGAAGGCGGACGATTCCATCAAAGTCACTCAAAACGTTCTAAGTCGCGGTGGTGCCGATAAGATCCTGACCTCGGGAGTCGTAGCCACCGTCTTCATGATGGCTGCGGGAATTGACGTTGGCGAGGCTAATCGCAAGTTCGTGGAGGATCAGGAGTATCTGGACCAAATTCCCATTGCGGCAAAACTTCTGCATGATTATCCGGGCAAGATCGTGCTGCCTGTGGATGTAGCTTTGAACCAGAATGGCGAGCGAGTGGAAGTTGCAGTGGACAAGCTTCCTACCGCGTTGCCCATAGCCGACATTGGCCTGGAAACCATTGTCAATTACTCTAAGTATATGAAGGAGGCTAAGGTTACCGTTCTCAATGGGCCGACTGGTGTCTTCGAGCAGGAGAAGTTCCGGCTCGGCACATCCGAGCTCTTGAAGGCGGCCACCGAGTCTGGCTATTCCATTGCCGGCGGAGGGCATAGCGTGGCGGCCATTGAGCAGCTGGGCCTGGAATCCAAGTTCACTCATGTAAGCATGGGTGGCGGCGCGTCCATCACCTATCTATCGGGCGAGCCATTGCCTGGCATTGAAGCTCTGAAGAAGGCGGCTCTTCGGGCACGAAAGGTCTGATCCTGGAAAAGGAAACGCAGGACTTTGGCCTGTGCCGGAGGCCTCGGGGCTTCAGGGCAGGCTCTCTACAATTTTTTTCCGACATGCGTTCAGGATAGCGGAAGGTTCGCCTATCGCCTCCAGGGCGGCTGCCGACCGGTGTCCTCCGCCATCGCCCCCGTGGGATTTGCCTACCTCTCCTGAGAGCTTTGCCAGGTTGCAGCCCTTCTGTGCTGCTTCTCGGCTGCACCTGGCACTGATGCGAACCCGGCCCCCATGCCGTCCTGCCACGAAGGCCACGTCAGCGCCTAAATCCACCAGGGCCATGGCTGCGGAACCCTCGAAGGAGTTGACCGTGGTGCAGGCGACAAGCCAGTCTCCCTGGCGCACTACCTCGGCCCGCGAGGCTGCTTTGAGGACTGCAATTCTTTGCGATAGGTCCACAGGCACAGAAAGGGTCTCTAATGCCTCTTCATAAGCAAAGCCTCCGGCATCTAAGAGCTCGGCTGCCGCCTGGAAGGTGTAAGGCGTTGCGCGCTTGAAGCGGCCTGTGTCGGCGATCATGCCTGCCAGAAGTCCCAGGGCCGCTTTTCGGTCGACCCTCTTATCGTTTTCTTTTAGAATCGTCCAGACGATCTCGGCTGTGGACTTGGCGGGCTTTTGTATGTAGAAGAGGGCGCATTCCAGCAGTCCTTCGTCCAGGTGATGGTCCACGAGGGCATATCTGGCCGGCATCCTGTCGCCCAGTTGCGTCCCTACTGATGTGTCTACTACTACCACAAGATCGTAGTCTTCCACAGGTGGGTTAATCAGTACGCGCGCTCCAATGATATTGGCCAGGGAAACGCCCGTGCGGCTCAGATCGTCTACAGCGCCGATTGCGCCACCGAAGGCCCGGCTCAGAGCAAAGCTGCAACCGATGGCGTCGGGATCGGCGTTCCTGTGACAGAGGTAGAGGACATTTCTGTACCTGCTGATGTGATCGCCAAACTGCTGTTCGGTAATGCGCATGGCTTTGTTTGAGGCCATGAGAATTGATATAGGTTGTCCAGGGAGATTGTCAGGTGAGAAGAAAAGAACGACACAATCCGGATGAAAAGAGATCTACCTCGTTATAGCTACAACATGAGCCAATACTTCCGGCAGCATAGCCAAGACCGCCAGGGCCAGCATAAGCACCTTAGTTTTTATACTCATGATTTGCAGCCTACAATTTTTAAGTGAGTGAAATTTCCTAGCATATAAACTTACTCGAAGAACCGTTGAAGATCTCTTGATAGTCTATCTCCTTCGTGCTGGTTTGGTCGCATCATATCTCAGTTGCCCTTAGTTCGCAGCTGAGAAGACAAAAAGCATCCCAAAGCCCAAGCTCACCGAAAATACAAGAATCAAATCGCAATGCTTGTTTCCTGCCATCCTTTTAATGCGCAAAAGGATGCTCTTTCTAATGCTTTCCAGCGTTGATTGCCCAAATCCTGCATTGAATGTCATCTTCCTCCACTCCGCTTATCTATCTCTAATTCAGGATTGCCAAAAATTAGATGTTGGCTAGATGGCCATGCCAGTTGGCAGGCCACCATGATCGCGTTTGCTGGCTGCAATACACCGCATTTCGCTATTGCCTATCTTCCGCCTCGCTGCTGGTTGCCGATTTCACGTCCATTTCCCGCCTGGCCGTTATCCATGCCCTGGCCCATTGGTCCCTGGTCGTTCATACCCATCATTCCATGGTCCCTCATGCCATCGCCCATCATGCCGGGGCCCATCTTGTCCATTTTCATCTCCTTGATCTGGGCCAAAGTCATGTTGCCGAGCTTGTCCATCTGCTTTTGGCGAAGTTCGTCAATCTGAGCGGAGGTCATGTTGTTAAGCTGTGCATTCTTCTCATCACGCAGCTCTTTGATCTGGTTTAAGGTCATGTTATCGAAATTTTCCCTTGTAGCATCATCTACCAGGAGCATCCAGTTGTGCGGTCCATCAAAACCGCCTCTCTGCAAGGAGGCATTGCATCCATCTTTGTTGTTTGAATCCGGTCCAACAGCCATGGCCGGTGCCAGGGAAAGGCAGACCACAGCCAGTGCCATAGCGGCTAATGCGATTTTTGTTTTCATATCTTTGTACCTCGCAACTTTAATCTTCGAGAATGTCCGGAGATTCGATCGCTTGTGACATTCTCTGAGCATCACCCTGTCTGGAACGATAGAAAAGGATGTGACCGAACGAACGGTTCTTGAATGTCCCAAATATTGGACTTATAGCCATTAAACAGTACAAGAACGTTCCGTTAATGATAAATTCTGTTATTAACGTTTTGTTTCAACTATATTGTTTAAATATTCAATATTTACAGGATTTAGCTCTGATTAATCCGGATTGCAGATAAGGCCGCGTCCCTATTGCCCGAGGCCTTTCGGCAGAGCACTGTGGTCAAGCCGCGTCATGACGATGCTCATGTCTGTCGTTGAATTCAGTATCCTTGAGGGGACCACTAGGGGAACTGAGGGACAGCCTGAAAGGCCTCGTCCAGCCTCTCGACGTTGGGCCCTCCGCCTTGGGCCTGGGTTCAACTTAAATCCGCCCCTTTCGTCGTCTTTCGGCAGCTATAGCTATCCCAAGCGATGTACTCAATTTCATGAAGATACCCCGAAGCGATCCGGAGCCTGGTATTGAATCCCCGAATTGGCTCTCGCGCTTTATCAGAGGGGTATTCTCGCCATGGGTCCGGCTCGGAGGCTAGCGGAGATCTCAAAACGGGAATTTCTTGAAGAGCTGGGAAAAAGAAAGATAGAACGGCATTACACTACTCTTTTGATATAAATGTGAGGACAGATCGGGCATATCCATGCTTTACCGCTTCCTCAGAGTGCCATTCCTGCAATGGGCCATGCCTAGAAGCTGGTGAGTTTTTCCCTGCTTGGATTTTGGAGAAGCTGGGGATGGAAAGGATCGAAAGACAGAGTCCTCAATTGCCAGAGGCCGCCATCTAAGATATCTGCTGGCGTCTTTCGTCCCATATCGGTCTTGTCGAAGTCGGCATCGAAGCTTACGAGCACCAAGTCGTTTCTTTCTGCAGCAACGTATTGATAAGCATCGTCGAAGTCCAGATGGAAACTCTTCATGGCAGAGAGCACTCGTTCAGATCGAAGGCGGAAAGGCATATGCGCCTGACTGCAGAATCCTCCAGGATGTCCGAGATAAACGCCTCAAAGACTTCCTCCTTTCTCAATCTGGAGGTTATCAGCCCTATCGAGTTGAGGGCAAACTCCGTCATTGAAAGCTGATCCGCATCGATCGATTGCAGAAACCGCCGCACCTCTGCAGCCCTCTCCTGCTGAAGGAGAAGCTCAAGCCATACGTTGGTATCCAGCAGGTACATCAATCGCTCCACCAGTCTAACGAGTCCTTCTGAAGCTCCAGCGATGTGTACTGATCGCGAAACTCTTTGAGGCCTCCGGCCCAATCCAGCCGAAGCCTTCTCCTTTTCGGCTTGGCCCTCTTCTCTGCCAGGAACATGGCGAAGTCGCGGACCTCTTGCTGGTGCTCAGGAGGCAGCGATGCCATGATCTCTTCAATGGATTCCATCAGGATGTCATTTGTCTTTCGACGTTAAAAAGTTCTCTGATGGATCCTGGGCAATATCAGCGATTTGCTTCTCCGCCTCCACCCGCCCGCCGCTCATGGCCCCTGGCTGCGGCCTCTTGTGTGCGCTTCGAAATGGTCTCTCTCGCCCGATCTTGCCCGTCCACGCGTGCGCACTTGCTCGCGTGCGGCAGCTTGAATGACAAGCGCGACCAATGGAAATCCCAAAGACTAAATCTATACATGCTGGTCTTAACTAATGACGCCTTTAATGGAATCTATTGTGAGCAAATGATATTGAATACAGTCAAAAAGATGAGACAAACTATGGTTCACCCAATATCTTTTTGCATGCAAGAAGAACATAACACTCGTTGCCTTTAAGACTCCACCAACGGCGCCTTTCTCCACTACACAGTGGGTAATTTCCTGCATATGCGAATGGGCAGGTTCTGCTCTTAAGAAATCTGGCTATTCTCTCTGCATCTTTTTCCTCTGGTGTTTTATTATCGAATAGTCCCAAAAAAACCACCTATAAGATGCTTCCATGTAGTTATAAAATATTTAAAGTATGTAACCAATAGTAGATAAAATCCCATATATACGACGTGATGAATCGCATTCATACGACAAAAAGGAGCAGGGGTATGTGTGTCCAAAATCGATCACGATATCCTCTCCAGATAGGCAGACGTAAATTCCACGTTGTCCGGGATGCCATAGAATGCAAGCATCTTAATCCATTTTCCAAGCGCTGAAGCGGACTGAATCTGAAGCGGTCTTACTGAATAGAGAAACGAGGGAAACGATATCGAAGGCAGGCGCTCACGCCCCTGCCCTCATCGCCTCTCTTCCCGCCGCCAGGGCCTCGTCCAGCTTCTCGACGTTGGGCCCTCCGCCCTGCGCCAACTCAGGCCGTCCCCCTCCGCCCCCGCCCAGCAGCTTCGCTGCCGTCCGGATGATGCTGCCCGCCTTGATGCCTTTCGCCAGGCCAGACTGGCCCACTGCGGCGACGAGCTTGCCCGTCTCGCTGCCTAAAATGGCGACGCAGTCCTGCTCTGCCAGAAGGGCTGCCGCCTTGAGAAGCTCCTCTATGTCGGCGCTGCCCATCTTCTGCACCACGACCTTCAGGCCGTCCCTGATCTCGGCCTCAGCTACCAGCGTTTTGAGCCGTGCCTTTGCCAGGTCCTCCTTCAGCCGCTCGATCTCCTTCTGCTGGCCTTTCCACTCCTCAAAGAAGCGCGAAGCAGTCTTGGGCAGCTGTTCGCCAGGCACGCGCAGCACATCTGCGGCCCCAAAGAGCAGGTCATCGCGCTCCTGTCCGGCCCGCACGGCCGCTTCTCCGGCTGCAAACTCGATCCTCTCCACGCCGTCTTGAATACGCTCGGCGCGCAGGATCTTGATGGCCCCGATCATGCCAGTGTTGGTGACGTGTGTTCCAGCGCAGGCCTCGATGTCGCTGCCAACGCTTACAACGCGAATCATCTTTCCGGGCGGTACGCCTCCCTGGTACAGCTCAAATCCAAAGAGCTTCTCCGCCTCGGTGCGGGGCAGGAATTGGGTGTCCACGGGCACCATTTCCATCACCCGCCGGTTAGCCTCTAACTCGATCGCCTTCAGCTCGGCGTCGGTGATGCGCTTGTAGTGGGAAATATCCAGGCGGGCCCGGTTCTCGCTCTTCTGGGCTCCGGCCTGCCAGACGTGCTTGCCTAAAACGCGCTTGGCTGAGTCGTGCACCAGGTGGGTTGCCGTGTGATGACGGGCATGAGCCATCCTGCGGTGCATGTCCACGTGGCCCTGGACGCGGTCGCCCTTTTTCAGGCCGTGTCCCTCCGGCGTTGCCAAATTATGCAGCACCACGTCTCCCGACTTTTGCACATCCACTACCTGAAAGACCCGGCCCTCCTTCTCCAGAGTGCCGTGGTCGGTCGGCTGGCCTCCGCCCTCTGGGTAGAGAAGCGTCCTGTCCAAGATGATCGCGCCGTTTTCCGTCACATCCAATACCAAGGCATCGAAAACCTGCTCGAAGGGGTGCTCGTAGAAGAGCAGATCCGTCTTGCCGGGCAGGGTTACCTTTGCCTCTTCCTTCTCGGCACGGATGCGTTTCTTGGCCACCAGTGAGTAGAAGTTGTCAGGCAGCTCCACCGTCGCACCTATCTCCTGTGCCGACTCGCGAGCGATCTCAGGGGGAATGCCGTGCGTGTCGTAAAGGGAGATCATCTCCACCAGGGGAATGCTCTGGCCTATCTTTTTGAAGTGCTCGGCTGTTTTCTTGACCAGGCGCTTGCCCTTCTCCAGGGTCTCGGCGTACTTCTGCTCCTCCTGGTCGAGGATCTCCTTGATGGTGACAAAGCGCTCTTGCCAGTCGGAATAGTCCAGTCGCTGGATCTGCATCTCCACCAATTCCGCCAGCGGCAGAGACAATTCCAGCTCCTTCATCAGGCGCAGAGTGCGGCGGATGACCAGCCGGGACAGGTAGCCCGCTTTGACATTGGAGGGGATGATGCCGTCGCCCAGCATGTAGGCCAGGCAGCGAGTGTGGTCCACCACGGCATAGATGCGCTCCATGGGCTCGATGGTCTTCTCCAGCTTCTCTGGCGAGATGCCGATGCTGCCCGCAATTTTAGCTCGCAGATCCGACATGCTGTATTCGTCCAGGTCCACCATGCCCGCCAGCCGAGCATTCTGGGCGAAGATCTCGGCATACTCGGCATCTTGCAGGTTATGCTCCACTCCTGCCAGATCGGCTACCTTCCGGACCAGATCGGGAAAAATGGCATCGTAAATGGTAGGCGAGCCTTTGGAGGCCCAGACAAACCTCTCCAGACCGTAGCCTGTGTCCACGATGTAGTTGTTCATCTTCTCATACGACTCGCCCTTGATCTGGATGGGGCCTTTGGGCGCGGCTTTAAGGTCCATGAAAACCAGGGTGGCCAGCTCCAGGCCGCCGACCATGACCTCCACGCTAGGTCCGGCATTCCCGCCGCCAGCCCACGGATTCTCCTTGTAGGTCACAGCCATGGGGTCCATGCCGAGACCGACCAGCAGCTCATCGCATAATTGAACCGTCCGATCCTTCCAGTAGTGCTCTTTTTCTCGGGTGTTGAAGACGTGATGGGCCATCATCTCGAAGGTGGTGAGATGCCGTCCGCTGCGCCCTACCGAATCCAGATCGTCCAACCGAATGCAGGGCTGGCTAATGGTTAGGGGGTTGGCGGGTGGCGGCACCTGTCCGGAGGTCACAAAGGGCTGGAAGTCGGCGATGGAGGCGATGGTAAGGTAAATGTCGTCCCGCCAGCGGGCTACCACCGGATACCGCTTGATACGAGCGTGCCCTCTGCTCTCAAAGAAGCTGAGGTAGTGCTCGCGCATCTCGTCTATGGTGTGCTCGCTCTTGAATATGGGCGAGCCTATGAAGGTATAGGGATCGCAGGGCGGGTCCCCGCAGGTCTTCCTCTCGCCGTTCCTGGTCCAGAAGAATTTGCCGCACTTGTCGCACTTCTTGCGCTGGAATCCCTCATCCACGAAGAAGTCTAATCGATACTCATCCTCAGAGAACATAGTTGATCAGCTTGTGGTCGGAAGATGGAACAGGAATGCTAAAAGGCTTTCTAATGGTGGGAAAAGTATGCGTAAAGAAGATCTCGACAAAAATGGTTGAATGGCCGTCGTTGTCGGCCACCACAACCGCATGATCTAATTTACTCTTAAGACCTTCAAGAGCGAGACAACGGGCACTCCAGCAATCTCGTCCGTGCCCTTCTTGTCGATCAGGACGGCGATGGCATTGATCTTGGCCCCGTGCTCGTCCAGATACTCGACCGCTTCCTCCAGTGTCCTGCCGGATGTAATCACATCGTCGATGATGATGCACTCCTTGTCCATAACATTGGAGAAGTTCGCGCTCAGGTTGCCGCGTGCCTTGCCGCTCTCTTTGGTGAGCATCTGCTTGCTGGGAGTGTAGACGGCAAGCTCAGTTGCCAGGCTGTTGGCCACCATGCTGGCCAAAGGCAGGCCGCTTAAAGCTATGCCCACCACGACATCCACTCCGCAGTCGTTGTCGTCCAAAGTCTCATAAATGGTATCTGATAGGGCTTCTGATACGTGGCTCAGCCTAAAGGCGCTCTTGCCGATCATGGACCAGTCCACGGAGATATCCTTGGGCCCGGGTGACGTGCTTGTCTTCTCAGCATGAGTAAGCAGCCAGGTCACCGTT
>JALNZQ010000055.1 GCA_023229165.1 Methanothrix sp. | reverse complement strand
AGATCACGCAAATTCGTTATATTATTATTAATAATTATGTACATTATTCTCATTTTTGTTATTTTTTAGCATTTCAATAGAAAAAGATATAACTTATGATGTAATGAACTATAAATTTAAGGAGTAAATATGCATATATCAAAATATAGTAGCACTAAAGGCAAGCAAACGTCCAAAGAGATGCATATGGATCTGCTCAAGTTAACGAGCCTTCTATTGATCATCTTTTTTGCTCTGCCGCATGCATCGGCATCAGAGAATGTTGGATCTTACACCCTGAACATCTACGGCAACGCCAATATGGATGAAAACATCGATGAGGCAGACATATCCTATGTGCAGGAGATAATTAACGGAGACTGCAAATCCACGACGCTGGCCGATGCCAACCATGACGGCAAGGTTGATGCTCTAGATCTCGATCAGATCAAGAGGATCATAAATGGAGATGCAAAGAACCTCACCGTCATCGATGCCCAAAACCGAAGCGTGACCTTGAACCTGCCGATTGAGAAGGCTGTGGGCGTCAACACCGGTGCTATTGAGATTATGCGTGATATCGGTGTTGATCTGAGCAAGGTTTTCATAGCGGCAAGCTCATATGCGCTCGACAATCCCGATTACTTCCCGGAGTTGAAGGGCAAGGTCAGCAACAAATACGGAAGCCCGGATTATGAGGCGCTGGCTAAACTAAAGCCGGATCTGGTCATATTATACAAAAAGCCAAATAAAGACGAATCCTTTGACAAATACGATGCGATCGGCGCGCCGGTCATATGCATCGATTGCTTCAATCAGAATGGTCTGGATGGCAGCGTTAAAATCTTCGGGGCCATATTCAATAGAATGGACAGGGCTAACGAATTGATTGATTGGTATCACGGCTACATAGATATGGTGACAGAGCGAACTAAGGGCCTTGACGATAGCGAGAAGCCGAAGACGATGTTCTATTTCTCCCCTGACTACTACTATCCTACAATCAAAGTGAAGACCGGCCAGAGCGGAGACAGTGTCATGATAACGGAAGCCGGTGGAAATAACCTCGCAGAAGATCTTAACACCACCATCGATACCGTTGAAGTGGATCGTGAGTGGGTATTGACAGAGAATCCCGAGGTCATCATCGGAAGCGCTAATGCCGCCACAAGCAAATCCGGATACAGCGCCGATGAAGACAAGGCATTCGGCTATATGCATATGGTGTGGGACAAATTGATGGTCGATCAGGCCATAAAGGAGACAGACGCCGCAGCTCAAGGAAAGGTTTACATCATTTGCACCGACCTCAACCGCGGACCGATGCAGGCCGCTGGGACGGTATATATGGCCAAGATCCTTCACCCCGACCTCTTCAAGGACATCAATCCCGAGGATGTGCTGAAGGAATACTTCGACAAATGGCAGGGAATTCCCTATCATGGGATCTACATCTACCCGCCGTTGGAATGAAGCCACTATCTGCAAATAGGAAAACCGGGGAATTTGCCGGTCCGATAAATCCACTTATCTTGGATCTAGAGCAGATCCACGAGAGTGATCCCAGAGCCCTGACAAGGATTTTCGGACCGATTCCCTTTGGCACTTTTTTGCGGCAAAATCTGTCGCAAAACGGAGTTGTTATGAAAATCGCATGTCTCGTAGGAAACTCATATTTGCCCATCATCGCCAAAGCCGGGAAGCGGCTGGCGTTTGATATGCAAATTTTTTCAACGCAGCGCCTAGAGGATCAACCGGGCAAAATCGAAGAGGCCCTGTCGTCCTGTCAAGATTCCGATTTGATCTTCATGCACCGTGGCAGTGAGGCCATGTGGGATGAGATCGAACCGAAGCTAAAAGAGATCGGTAAGAAGAAGCCCATCGTGTGTCTCGGCTACGACCAAGCATACTGGATGCTCTCCACAGCTCCGGCAAGCGTCGTGATCACCGCCAATGCGTACTTAACCAACGGCGGAGAGGACAACATCTGCAATCTGTTCCTGTATCTCGCCAAAGAGCTGCTGGGCATGGACACATCCTTTGCGCCTCCCTGTCCCATGCCCTGGGAAGGTGCATACCATCCGGATGCGCCGCGCCACTTTGAGAATATCGATGATTATCTGTTGTGGTACGAGCCGGACAGTGGCCCGACGGTGGGATTGCTCTTCTCCCGGTTCTACTGGGTGAACAGAAATCTGGGCGTAGAAGACGAATTGATCCGGGATCTGGAGCGAGATGGCATGAATGTCATCCCGGTATTCTCATATTCCGTGCGGGATGACGACCTAGGCACCAGGAGCATGGCTGAGGTGGTCCTAGATTACTTCTTCGACAAAGGCAAGCCTCGCCTTGATGCTCTAGTAAAGACGGTGCCCTTCTTCCTGGGCCATGAGCAAAAGAGCGCAGGAGAGTTCAAAGGAAATAAGACCGGCATCAATCTCTTCAAAGAGCTGAATGTTCCCGTATTCCAACCCATATTGTCATTCCATATGACCCTGGAAGAATGGGAAAGGACCAATGGTTTATCAAATGATATCGGATGGTCTGTGGCCATGCCGGAGTTTGAGGGAGTGATCGAACCGATCATCATCAGCGCCGGGGAGAATAGAGAAGGGGTTATGGAGAAGACGCCCATCGTCGAGCGCTGCCAAAAGCTTTCCAGCCGGGTTAAAAAGTGGATCTCTCTTGCCAAGAAGCCGATAAGCGAGCGCAAGGTAGCCTTCATCCTGCACAATAATCCCTGCGCCTCGGTGGAGGCGGCTGTCGGTGGAGGAGCACATCTGGATACCATAGAGAGCGTGGCCCGCATTATGAACAGGATGGCGGCAAAGGGCTATGCTCTGGAAAATACTCCGGCCACGGGAAAAGAGCTCATCACCACGATTATGGACCGAAAAGCCATCTCCGAGTTCCGCTGGACGCCCATCGAAGAGATCGTAGCAAAGGGCGGCGTTCTGGCCTATCAGACCAAAGAAGAGTACGAAAAATGGTTCAATACGCTTACACCCCAGGTAAAGGACCGTGTCTGCGAAGCCTGGGGCAATCCGCCCGGTGAGCTGAAGAACGACATTCCTGCGGCCATGCTCTATCAGGGCAAGATTGTGATCACGGGCGTTTTGTACGGCAATGCTGTGGTCGGCGTTCAGCCTAAAAGAGGCTGTGCCGGAGCACGCTGCGACGGCCAGGTCTGCAAGATCCTGCATGACCCGGATGTTCCGCCCACGCACCAGTACATGGCCACCTACCGCTATCTAGAAGACATCTTCGGAGCGGATGTGCTCATACACGTAGGCACGCACGGCAACCTGGAGTTCCTGCCCGGCAAAGGCGTGGGCCTCTCACAGAACTGCTATCCTGATATCTGCATCGGCACCGTTCCCCATCTTTACATCTACAACGCCGACAACCCGCCGGAAGGGACCATCGCCAAGCGGCGCAGCTATGCCACGCTGGTGGACCACATGCAAACCGTGATGACGCAGTCCGGGCTTTACGATGAGCTGCTGGATGTGGACCAGCTGCTAGGTGAGTACGAGACCGCTAAGCATGACCACGCCCGCTCCCATGAGCTTCGCCATCTGCTCATCGACGCCATCAAGGCCGCCAACCTCGACAAAAGCATGAAGCTCACCGATGACATGCCCGTGGAAGAGATTGTGACCAAGGCCCACAATGAATTGAGCCGCGTTAGAAACACGCAGATAGATTCCGGCATGCACATATTCGGCGAACTGCCGCAGGCCGAGAAGCGTGTGGAGTTCATCAACTCCATAATGCGGTTTGAGGGACGCGGGGTTCCCCTGCGTGCTACGGTCGCGGCCATTATGGGTCTTTCCATGGAAGATCTGCTGGCCGACCAGGGCGCCGTCAACGAGCGCCACGGCAAATCGCACGGGCAATTGCTGGAGACGATCGACGGGTTATGCAAAAAGCTAATCGATATGTACCTGCAAGGCAAAGGAGAACGACCTGAAGAGTTCCTGGGCTTTTCCGCAGCGGGATATGAGAGCAAGCTTGAGGCCATTCGAGATAAGGTCCTGGACCTGCAGGTCCGGATTGATGCATCTCTTGAGATTGAGGCACTGCTGAACGGTATGGACGGCGGCTACATCGAAGCGGGCCCGAGCGGTCTCATCACCCGCGGCCGGGACGACGTACTTCCCACTGGCCGCAACTTTTACTCTCTGGACCCATATCGAGTGCCCACCAAGACCGCCTGGAAGGTCGGCCAGAAGCTGGGCGGGGCCGTAATCGCCAAGCATCAGAAGGAAGAAGGCCGCAGTCCGGAGAATATTGCCTTTTACTGGATGTGCAGCGACATAATGTGGGCTGATGGCGAGGACATGTCCCAGATGCTTTTCCTCTTGGGCACACAGCCCGTCTGGCTGTCCAACGGACGGCTGAAGGGCTTCAAGGTTATCCCGCTGGAAGAGTTGGGCCGGCCCAGGATCGACCTGACCATCCGCGTTTCGGGGATCACCAGGGACAACTTCCCCAACTGCATTGACACCATCGACGAAGCTGTGCAGGCGGTGGCTGCGCTCGATGAGCCTTTGGAGATGAATTTTGTCCGCAAGCATACTCTGGCCAACCTTGAGAACGGCACGGCCAAAGACTGGCGCGATGCAACGCTGCGCATCTTCGCCAGCAAGCCGGGCACCTACCAGTCCGGCACAAATCTGGCCGTCTACGCCAGCGCCTGGAAGGATGAGAAAGATCTGTCGGACATATTCGTTTACTGGAACGGGTATGCTTACGGAAAAGGCGTATCCGGTAAAGAGTCGCATCAGAATTTTGTGAATTCGCTCAAATCGGTGGATGTCACCTACAACAAAGTGGTCAGCGACGAGTACGATCTCTTCGGATGCTGCTGCTACTTCGGCACGCATGGAGGCATGACGGCAGCAGCGAGACATCTCTCCGGCAGGGATGTGAAAGCCTACTACGGGGACACCCGCGAGCCGGAGCACGTCGAGGTGCGCGATCTGGCGGATGAGGTGCGGCGCGTTGTGCGAACTAAGCTGCTCAACCCCAAGTGGATCGAAGGCATGAAGCAGCATGGCTACAAAGGAGCAGGCGACATCTCCAAGCGCGTGGGAAGGGTCTACGGCTGGGAGGCGACTACGCAAGAGGTGGACGACTGGATCTTCGACGATATCGCCAAGACCTTCATCATGGATGAGGAGAACCGCAAGTTCTTCGAGGAGAATAATCCCTGGGCCATGGAGGAGATGGGGCGAAGGCTCCTGGAGGCCGAGCAACGAGGCCTGTGGAAGGCAGATCCCGAGGTGCTGGATGCTCTGAAGTCCCTTTACCTTGAGATTGAGGGATGGATGGAGGAGAGGATGGGCGACGTGCAGGGTGAATTCCAGGGAGGAGCAATAGACGTCATCAATGCGGATGAGGTAGCGGCCTGGAAGGAGAAGATGGCAAAGGTGATCGGGGCGTAATCGTAGGAAAAATCTCGAATCAATGATGGGCATGACTTGGATGATCGCCCATCATATTTTCTAATATTTTTTGTACTGAATAGACATTTTGTGGCAGCAAGATCAGAGGCCCGGCTCCTTGAGCCAGGCATTGACGGACATGCAAGTACCATGTCGTCATTTCGCTTCAATCAGGTGCTAGTTTTAAATACTAGCATAGTCAAAGCAAAAAGTAATAATATCTTATAAAATAGTATGAGGATAGAAATATGAAAAGATCTGCTGCAATGCTGATGGCTTTGACCGGGACATTATTATGCGTTTTGTCTTCTGCAGAGGCATTTACGCTGGACATTTTTGGAAATGCCAACATGGATGACACAATAGATGAAAACGATGCAGTATTCGTGCAGGAAATAATCAACGGCACAAATAACCCCACGGAGCTTGCTGATGCCAATTATGATGGCGAGATTGATGAAAAAGACATTGCGCAAATTGAGCTAATCATCCGTGGTGAAGAAGAGAATCTCACAATAATGCAGGATATCCAGCCACATACGTCTCCCTCCGCCACCAGAGAGCCCGTTACTGTCTCCATACCTATAAAAAGCATAGCTGCTCTGGGCGGCACCTACGGTCCGGAAATGCTCTGCGTGCTTGGAGAAGCGAATAAGATCGTTGCCATTGTTGAGGAAGGCAAGAAACGAGGAGAGTATGCAGACTATGTAAAGGACACGCCTGCAGTTGGAACTACTACTGAATGGGATATGGAGAGGATCCTCGAAATAAAACCGGATATAGTGCTTGCCTATGCCGTCTATGATTATTCTTCTCAGAGGACGGTATTGAGTGATGCGGGCATCAAATTGGTTCAAATGAATTTCCATGTCCCGAAAACATATAGCAGCGAAGTCAAAAAATTGGGATGGTTGCTGAACAAAAAAGAACGAGCTGAAGAGCTCATAGACTTTGAAGATGAGCATCTCAACTTCATAAACGACAGAGTAAAAGGATTAAACAAAGAACAGAAGCCGCGCGTGTATGCTGAAAGCTACAAAGATCTGCAATACGGTCCAACTAGCAGCATATGTTGCGCCGTCGAACCCTGTGGCGGCATAAACATCTTTGCGGACTTAAACAGCACAAGTAGCATAGATCCTGAGAAAGTCATCAGCGTGAATCCGCAGGTAATTCTCAAGATGACTTCGAATTTATTTATTCCTCAGTGCGGGTTCTACGCAATAAATAGCACACAGATGGATGCAAAAGTAAAGGAGATTGAGAACCGCACAGGCTGGGATCACATCGATGCAGTCAAGGACGAAAGGGTCTATATCATCACCAGTGATGCTGCATCAATTCATCCAAGCATCTTCAACTCCTATGTTGCCAAGTGGCTGCATCCCGATCTCTTCGAGGACATGGATCCCGTGACCGTTCATAAAGAATGGCTGCAGACGTTCCTGGGCATAGAGTTCAAGGGAGTTTACGCTTATCCGCTGCCGGAGGAAAGCTGAATGAAGGGTTTTCTTTCACCTGAAAAACATTAAGAAAACAGGATAGGATGATCACCCACATCCTTCCTTTAAATCATTCTCGGCCAAGAGGCTTACAAAGATAGTTATTAATATTGAATTGGATAACTGATTTTATCATACTAGAATATAAAATAGTATAATCAAAGACATATTGGTAGTTGGTGAAATATGAGAACATATTTGAAGATAAGCGCTATCGTTCTGATTATCCTGGCTGCATCGTCTATTGCATGGGGCGCTGTGCCCGGAGATTTGGACGGGGATAATATCGTTTCCCAGGAAGAGCTGCTGAAGTCCGAAGGTCTGGCAAAAGAGGGAACTATAACTGCAGATCAATTAGATGAGATTCAGCACATTCACGATGAATATCCGAGGACGTTTGTCGATAACAGTAATAAATCAATTACTATCAACAAGCCAATTCAAAAAATTATCTTGCTGAATGCAGACTGCGCAGAGGTATTTCGCTGTCTTGGAGTTAAGAATATTATCGGTGTGGATTCAAATATTGCAAAAGATGGCATATTTTTTCCAGAACTCTCTAAACTGTCTGAGGTAGGATCGTCATTCCATCCGGACTGTGAAGCGATACTAACTCTGGATCCGGATATTGTAATTGCATATACGGGGGTAAAAAAAGAGGAGCTAGATGATCAGATAGACGTGGCCGATATACCTATTGCTCGCTTTTCTGCGTGCAAAGTTCCGACTAGAGACGATCAGCTGAGAACGTTAGGTTATATTTTTGAGGAAGAGGATAGTGCGGAAGAATTAATTAAATTCTATCACAACATCACAGACCCCATAATCCGTACTCTGCGAGATGCTCCAAGTACGAGGGATCCAACCGTATATATTGAATGTTATTCAGAATTCAAAGCCCGCAATAGTCGCTCTGGTGCTCAAGAAATGTGTGCAATGGCAGGCGGAATGAATATCGCCGAGGATTTGGACCCACATGGACAAGGGACAACATCTCAAGTCGATCCTGAATGGATAGTAGCACAGAACCCCGACATTATAATTAAAGTAGTGTCTGGCAACGAAGTTTCTTGCGGCTATGATGAAGATGATGCTTCTGAAATGAAGTCATTGAGAGATGCCATCATGAATCGCCCCGGCTTCGATAACATTACTGCAGTCAAAGAAAACAGAGTATATTTGATTGCCCCAGATATCTGTGATAGGTCATGCAATGCCATTGGTATTGCCTACTTGGCAAAATGGTTACACCATGATTTATTCAAGGATCTGGATCCACAGGCTATTCATCAGGAGTACTTAACAAGGTTCCAAGGACTGGATTATGATCTGAGCAAGCAAGGCGTATTTGTCTATCCGGAGGAGATCTGAATGAAAAGATCGATTCTATGCATGCTGGTTGCCTTCTTTTCTTCGGCAATGATCTTCATGCCTGCATTTGCGTCGGATTGTATGCTGCAGATCTTTGGCAACGCCAATATGGATGATAGAATTGATGAGCTGGATATTGCCTATGTCGAAGGGATAATCGAAGGTGCAAATGTATCCACCAATCTCAGCGATGCCAATTACGACGGCAAGATCGATGACAAGGATATAGAGCAGATCGAAAAGATCATTAGCGGCGAAGAGACGAATATTACGGTCATTGATGAAAGTGGAAAGACGGTCACCATAAATGAGCCGGTAGAGCGCATTGTGATCTGCCACGCGATGTTTGCTGAAGTGCTGAGGTCACTAGGGGCCGAGGATCGAATCGTCGGCATTCCCACCTACATGGAAAATTACACGGCATTTTATCCAGACCTCAGCAAACTGCCCATAGTGGGCGGGGCATCGACTCCAGACTCTGAGGCCATTGTCAGCCTGAAACCGGATCTGGTAATTGTATGGGGTAACTGGGCGGAGAATTTGGAGACCGATTTGAAGGATGTGGCCCCTGTGCTTCGCCTGACCTACCGGCCCTTTAGCACCACGGATCAGGACATCATGACTCTCGGGTACGCAGTCGGCAAGAACAAAGATGCCGAGAAGCTTATCGATTTCTATCAAGAGCCACTCTCTTTGATATCTAGCCGCATCTCTACTCTTTCCGAAGAGGAAAAGCCTCGGGTCTATCTAGAGTACTCCGATTATAGAACTAATTCCGAGGGCTCCGGCAACCATGAGATGCTGCTGATGGCAGGCGGCAGAAATATCGCTTCCGGAATAACCACAGACACCAGTGGCACTCCATTTGTAGATGCCGAATGGGTAATGAAAGAAAATCCGGAGATTATCATGAGAAGAGCATTAAAGACCGATGCATCTTGCGGTTACGATGAGGACGATACGGCCCAGATAAAGGCATTAAGAGAGAAGATACTCAGCCGTCCTGAGCTGGCTAATACTACGGCCATTAAGAACGGGGACGTCTATTGCTTTGCCACCGATATCTCAACCGGACTATCTTACTGGCTAGGTATTGTGTACATGGCCAAACAATTGCATCCCGATATCTTTTCAGACCTGGACCCCGTGGCGATTCATCAGGAGTATCTAACACGGTTCCAGAGGTTGGATTTCAATTTAAATGAGCACGGTGTGTTCTTCTATCCTGCGGAGGCGGTGTAAATTGAGGCCGTTTTTTTTAAATCTTGGAAGGTTCACACCTTTTTCTTTTAGGGATTTGAGCGCTTCTTCTTTGTCATAAGCGCCATCTATCAAATAATCCTCTAGTTTGAGGGGGAATCGCCGCTGGCGAGCGTGAGACGATGACAGTCTCGCGATAACTTGGGCGTCTGGATGGCATCTATGCCGCTGTCCCAGTTCTCCATCAGATGCCTTCTTGGCGATATCCTTTGCTTTTCTTAGCCGATTTTTTAGTGATGATTGTCTCTGTCACAATCGTTTTAGTCTGATGCGTGCAGCGGAAGTGTCTATTAATATTAGGAATGCCTTTTAAGGTCTGGAGTGATAAAATGAGACTCAGAGTAATCAGCGCCAGAAATGAGATCCCTAATTTAAACCCAAATGAGAAGACCGTTCATCTGGCTTTTCGAGCCAGCAATGTAGATTTCCTTAACCTGATGCAGAGGTGTCCCAGGCTGAGGATGATTCAGGTTCCGCCATCTTACCGCAAGACTATGTCCAATGCCATCCAGGTATTCCTGGATATGCAGGGCATTGAGATGCTGGAAGGCGACGTGTGGGGCCACAGAAAGGATCTGGACGAGTACTTCACCGTGGACGACAGCACGCTTGCGGAGATTCGAGCCCTGGCTGCTGGCGGAGCATCCGTTGACGATGTGGCCGATCAGATTCAGAAGAAGGCCAGGATCGGCTCGGAGCTGATCAAGTACATCGCCAAGACCAAGATCACCGCTTGAGCCCGCACGCTGTGCCGGCTCAATAATCCCTCATTTATTATTAGCGATTTTCCGTCCTGCGGCTCTCGACCGCCAACTACAAATATCCATAACGATTACATAAAAAGTTTGCCGTTTCATGCCATTGAATAGGGTGGCAGGCGTGCCGTGGGCTTAACGTATTCCGATGATGCTCTGATGATGGAGATGCATGCCGTCGTGGCACTGCATTTGGCTACGAGCCTGTGAGGCTGATATTTCGGCGGGCTGAAAAGGTTGCGCGCTGTAACAGGCGCAGTAATCCGCTGAATCTCACGCTAATACACGGTCGGGGCATGGAGCGGCACAAGTAGAAGTCAAAGGCGAGAAGCGGGCACGAGGCCTTATGAGAAAGGGTTCCGGTAATTCGGACGCTGTGCGTGATTCCAGCGCTTGTGCCGCCTTGAAGCCCGGATTAATGTCGGGCTTCGGGCAGGGTCAGGCCGTCACTTCGCGGTGATTGGCTCCGTCTATTAGGGCGCTGTGGATTTGGCGCTGGCCTGCCTGGGACTTGAAGCGAAAGCCTTTTATCTCGGCAATTGACGTATAGTAGATTGGCGAAGGTCGATGGCCATTTCCCTCCTACATCCAGTAGACTTTTGCCTCCCTCCTTCATATTCATGAAACCAGTGTTTTTGTAGATGCACTTGTCATCATCCACGCAAATACTTGGGATCGGCACGTTTCAAACTCTAAAGCTAAATGTCTTGCTAGCGAGTCGTTGTCCATTCACAACATAATATAATTTAAGTGTATAAGTTCCGGTCAACCAGGTATATTGGTTGCCCTGATATGAGGTAGGGACCATGTCCAGCCAATAATCGCAGGTTATTGGTTGGTTTATCGCGACCGACGATGTGGGATAGATATTTTTTATAACGATAGCAGGACCGCCTGGTGGCACAGTTAGAGTCTCCAAATTAAAATTAGATGCATCCAATCCACAAATATCTTGTTTTGTCACACCGGATATTACCTTGATACCTACATTTACCGGCTCGCTGTTGCCTGGTGAAGCCGGAGCGATCTTTATTAAAATGATGTCGATAGTAGGAGCATCCAGCTTTGGGTTTTGCATTGATTCAATCGATTTACCAGGACGGTTGACCTGTTGAGCTGCATTAGCCACACTCATGGCAACGATAAGCAACACAATAAATGCCAATAGCGCTTTTGCTTTCTTCATTATATAACACCTCTTTGCACAAATATACGAATGTATCAGGCCCCTCAAAAAAGTGCTGCTCTTGATCTCAAAAGCTCGGGTACACTGCAATTGGGGAATCGATATTTTAAAATATCTCTCCTGGCATTTATGATTATAGGATAGATATCAGTCTTCCCTTCCAAAAGAAGTCAATATAATATTAAATCATGCTTTTTTACCCGGAAGTCAATGACCACATTGTGTCTGTGCGGGGCATAGCTTCTTACTATCTCTTTGTAGAGCACTTCCACGCCGGCATTCATCTCCTCAGCCGCTCTTCTTATCCGTGCCTCATCCCCGTAAAGATCATCTTCAGGTGCTATGCAGTAATAGTGAATTATGCCATCCGGCTTTGCCGCCCGGATGGCGGGAAGAAGGAATGCAGAGGCGCTGTGAGGAAGGTTCATGATCACGTGATCTGCCAGGTTTTCATAGCGCAGGGCAAGATCTGCAGCATCACCTTCCAGGATCATGATGTTGTTTACTTTGTTTAAAAGGGCATTTTCGCGCAGGTATTTCACAGCCACGGGATTCTTGTCCATGGCGATGACGTCTGCCCCCTTTTTGGCCAGGAGCAGGGCAAACGGCCCCACGCCTGCGAACATATCCAATACGACATCGTCTGGCGAAACCAGGCCGGCAATGCGTAGCCTCTCCGTGCCCAGGCGGGGTGTGAAATAGGCCCCTTCCAGGTCCACCCGGTAGCGCAGGCCGTGCTCCTTGTGGAGAGTGACGGTGCGAGCCTCTCCGGCCACGTGCCGGAAGCGACGGGTGCGAAATTCTCCTTCCACATCAGAGATGGGGGCAATGACTGTCTTTATGCTCTTGCTGGTGGACATGAGGGCGGCGGCCACGCGCTCTGCATCGCTATCCTCTACCATGGCAATGTCTCCCACCACCTCGAAGCTGGGCCTAAAGCCCAGGAAATCCTCCGGGCATAGCACGTGCTCTTCCAGCTGGAAATTGATGGCCGCCAGCTCAAACTGCCCAATGCTGCGAATCTTTGCGGCTTCTATTTCATCGATATCCAAAATGGGCAGGTAGACATGGGATTCATCCGAGCAGATCTTGCGGGTGCGGTCGAATGCGCCCATCTCCACCAAAGCTTTGCGAATTTTCTCTCCATTTTTTCGGCTAACCTTCAAACCCGGAGATTTATCCTGCATCTGGTGATACTAATGGTGGGCTTCTATTAAAATGATAGCTTTATCTCCAATCGGATCCTGCGCAATATCATTATGCTAAGACGCAAAAATGGCAGCAAAGCAATATCTGCCTCAGATATATCGCAATATGTTTACTGCCCCGTCTCCTGGTACCTGAAAAGATGCGGAGTGCAGCCGCAATCAAGCGGCCTGAAGAGAGGAATCGATGCGCATGAAAAAGCGGGGAGCAGGCTGATCCTTCTGGAGAGACGGGAGAGGGCCGCCGGCATATTCCGATTGCTGGGCTATTTTTCTGCAATTATTGCCATTTTGCTCATAGGATGGATATTATGGACTTATTTTTAATTATATTCTTCCTAATTTTATCTCTATTGATTTTGGCGGTTGCTTTTCGATGGCTGTCAAAGAGGGAATCGTCATCGGCAAAAACCATGCGCCTGGTATATGGAATTCCTGCCGGAAAGGTGATCTACTCCGATCTGGACCGCCCAGGAAAGGTCCTGTATTCCAGGAATCTCGGCATCAGCGGCAAGCCGGATTACATAGTAAAAGGCAGAGGTCGCAGCTTAATTCCTGTGGAGATTAAGAGCGGACGGGCCAAGGAGCCCCATAAAAACCACATCATGCAATTGGCGGCATACTGCTACCTGGTGGAAGAGAACTACCACAGGTCCGTGCCCTATGGGATAATTGTATATTCCGATGGATTGCAGCATAAAGTCAATTTCGATAAATACCTGCGCTCCGATTTGCTGGCAACTGTAGACGAGATGAAAAGGACCTTAGGGCATGATTGCCCGAGGAGAGCGCATAACTATAAACAAAGGTGCCTGCATTGTTCATTTAACGGGAGCTGCAAGAGCAGTCTGGTGTAATAATGTGGTATTCTAATCCTAGCATTTAATACTATCGATAAATTATTATATACGGCCAATCACTACAACAAGCGGAATCATTATACATTTTG
>JALNZQ010000289.1 GCA_023229165.1 Methanothrix sp. | reverse complement strand
GGTGCTGCCGTTGATAATCTGGTTGATCCCCATAGATCAACTAGATGGCGTATGATTATTCCCGCTGATATATTTTCATTAGTTGGAATAGATACTACGAATGGTAATAGTTTTTCACAAGAAGGTGGTGAAGATGAGTTTGCTTTGCTAATTCAAAGTGGAGCCAAAGTACCACCAGTAAAAACAAAAGTTGGAAAAATTAATTATATGGGATTCGAAAAAAAGTATCCTATACAACAAGATGGCCTTTCTGGTAGTATGGACTTAACAGCATTATTCCTAGAAGATGCTCGTGGTTATGAAGCTATTACTGGATGGAATCAGGCTTGTTTAAATACTGGAATTTTAGTTAATTCTGAAAGTGTAGACACATCACATGATTATAGTAGAACAGCAACTGAAGGTAATAATCAAATATATTTGGGTCTTGGTCAACAAGAAAATAGCGGAAATGCATACTCTGGATTATTAAGAAATAAAAAAGTCCGACTTGAATTATATGATTGGATGTATGGCGATGTAATATTATCAGTTAATTTGATAAATTCGTGGCCATCATCTGTTACTGGTCCAGAAGGATTATCTTACGAAACAGCAAACATATCTAATTTTAAGTTTACATTAACATATGATAGATTCAATGTATATATTCCTAGTGGATATAAATCACTCGGTAAAAATACGTAAAATAATAGCTGTATTAAATTTATAAAAAATCCATTTATATAATATATAAATGGATTTTTTATTATAATTGTTGCTTTTTATAAATAATATTATTATATTTAATAATAAGTATATTTAATAATAAGTATATTTAATAATAAGTATATTTAATAATAAGTATATTTAATAATAAGTATATTTAATAATAAAGGTAAAAACATGAATACCGACGAAAAAGAAAAAATATTATCTGCTGAAGATGCGCATAAAATATCACAAGAAAATAAAACCGATACTAATAATATAGATCGTATATTAGCTCGTATAAAATTTTTATCCAAATCCGGTATATTCCACGATGCAAATTTTATTAGTGATAAAAATATTAAAATATTGGAAACTCTTGGTTATACGGTAAATATACGATCTGATATAGATACTGATACTAATCTACGTTTTGTTAATGTTTCTTGGTGAATTAAATTTATAAAATCCATTTATATTAATATATAAACGGATTTTTTATTATAATTGTTGCTTTTTATAATTAATATACTTATATTTAATAATAAGTATATTTAATAATAAGTATATTTAATAATAAAGGTAAGTAATATGAGTATAAATGATATTTTAAATAAAAATGAACTGGATATTATAAAATATAATACAATGTATTCACATCCAATAATTAAAAATGTAATAGATTCTGTTGATTTTAATTCAAATGATACAAAATATAAACAACGAATAAATCTATTAATTGAAAATATTAAACTGGATATTGGTAAAAGCAATATATCTTTTTTTGATGAAAACAAATTAAAGAGACAATTATTAATTGAAGGTAGAATATTTTTTGAAATTAATAAATTTCAAAATGATAGTAATTGTGTAGGTATTTCATATATTAATTCAAAAAACCTATATGTTGAATTAAATGACGGTAAAATAGAAAAAATAAGAGATTATTCTAATACTATTATTTCAGATAATACATATACAGTAATACCAGTTGATCGGTTTTTATATTATACTATTAACTCAGATATTAAATGTATTAATGAAGTATCCTCAGTTTTAAATGGTAGTGAACGTACATATAACCAATTAAATATTATGAAAAATTCACCTGTTGTTAATGATTCTTCTGATGTTATATATTTTAAAGAAAAATTATTTCATGAATTATATAATAAAATTAATAATAGCAACATAAAAAATATAGCACCTACACAAGAAGAATTTAATAAATTCTTTGAAGAAAATATTTTATCACAAATTGATTATTCTAAAACTAAATTTTTAGATAGTAATGCACATGTATCAAAAATACCCATAAATAGAATACAATTAAACAATTCAAACGATGAATGGTTATTTGATTATAACTATGATCAGAAACATCCATATTTTTGGTATTCACATGATCGTGTTTATCTAATTTTAAATATGCAATTTTTATTGCAAGATAATGAAATACAACAATATATGAAAAGTATGATAGAAAAACACTTCAATTTTAATTTCAAATTAACTGATACTATATCTCTTATGCCTTGATTAGCACCAATATTATTTATAAAAATAATTAAATAGGAATAACATGTATAAAAATATTGAAAGTTTAAGAAGTAAAGCTGATATTGTAAAATTATCTGAATATCAATTAAAAGAATATAAAAAATGTAAAGAAGATATTTTTTATTTTATTAAAAAATATGCTACTGTTAATAATTATGATGAATCGGCTCCTATAGATTTATATAAATATAAAAAGGATTATATTAGTAATATATTAAAGTATAATAAAAACATTGTTTTGTGGGCGAGACAATTTGGTTTAACTACAGTTGCCATAAATATTAACTTTTTATATAATACATTAATAAAAAATATAATTTATATTTATAAATAATAGTAAAAACCAAGGAAAATAATGTTTTTATGAAAAATAACTTAGACAACTATAGAGAAATAGAATCCACCTACTCGGTGGCATTCTTTCCGTTTATGTTGTCTAAGACAAAGAAACGTGAAATTCTAAGGATGTCTAAGAAAATCCTTATTTTAAGGAATGAAGTATCTGAAATCGTACAGAGCGATTTATTGAAGTTCCTGAATATGAGCAAGTATACGTTTGTCAATCATTTCAGTCCGATATTGTCAGGAAGAATAGCATCGCATTTTTTGACGAAGATTACAGAAGATGTATATGAAGCATATCAACGAAGATCAAAAGCAATAGACAAACATATAATGTTTGAGATAGTCACTTCACTCACACCGGTATTCTATAAGCGTCGAACTGGAAATAAAAATATTGGTGATCTTAAATCAATCACTAGAAAGACAAAGAAAACTGATCTCACAATCACATTGACTTATCTTGCTAGATATGGACATACAGGAACCGTTGATTTTATTAGTAATGCTTTATATAATCCAGAAGTAAAGGAAGAAAAGAAAACGTTCTATATAAAGGTTCTTGATGTATGTTCTAAATACGGATTTGATAGATTAATGAACCTAGCTATGTTAAAAAGAGAAAAAGTATATTCTCGGTATGATTCTCGTGGTAAAATAGAATTTACTTCATTAACGTTCAGAGGAAGATCTAGA
>JALNZQ010000288.1 GCA_023229165.1 Methanothrix sp. | reverse complement strand
GCCTGACCCGTACTCATTCCTTCATAGAACGCCAGCCATTAGGAGGAGAGAGGCAATTAAGTCGGAGAGATGGGGCTTGAGGACTGGCCAGGCCTGCAGCTCCATTTATGATACAGCACAAGCGAAGGCCTGAGCTTATTATTGACCAGGTCTGAATAAGAAAGAGGTGCTAAAACTATGTCGCCCTTTTTCAGGTCTTCATTCATAGGCGGGCTCGTCTGCCAGTAAATCTGTGAGCGAAAGGGCTGTTATCTCCATCAGGCCCTCTACAATCTCCTCATCGGTCTTGTCTGCATCAGACTCGTAGGGGATGGCCTGTCTTCGATCTTTACGCTCCAAAAGCTCGCACATAGATATTACCTGGTAATTCTTGCTATTTAAATCTTGATCGCCAGGGCCGCGGCTTTCATCGACCTGGCTTTCTGCTTGGCGGTCTCCTCATCCATCCTTGTGCAGTTCCCTAGATGGACATTCGGGTCTTACCGTTATTGCCGCTAGGTAGTAATCCGTCGGATAATAATCTTCAAAATATCTGCCGGAAATTCAATCCATCTCCCCGATCCTGTGCTCGTACCCCCTCGCCTCCACCCGTCGCCTTTGGCCATCTTGCTCCATCCAGATCCCCTCTTCCACCACCTCTCCTATCACCGTCAGCCCGCATGCCCGCCGGGCCGCCTCCAGCCCCCCAAGCCGCACGGTGAACACCAGCTCGAAGTCTCCGCCCGCGCTCATCACAAACTCCCGCGCCTTTTCCTTTCCTACCATCTCCACGAGGCCCGCGGCCACGGGCAGCGCCTCCTCCTGCACCACGAAGCCCACATGGCTCACCTGGGCGAGGTCGGAGAGCGAGAGCGCCAGCCCGTCGCTGTTGTCCATCATGGCTGTGACCACCCGGCTTTGGGCCAGGGCGCGCCCCTCTTTGAGGCGCGGCTCGGGCTCCAGCAGCTTCTCGATGAACTCGCCCTGCGATTCTCCGTGCTGCCAGGCCCACAGGCCCCCGCCCGCGCCGCCCAGCGCGCCTGTGGTGCAGAGCAGATCGCCCGCGCGCGCGCCGCGGCGTCTCAGCACCAGATCCTTTTCTACAAAGGCCAGGGCCGTGCCGGTGATGGTCAGCTCCTGATGCGAGTCAGTGTCGCCCCCAATGATTCGCGTGCCGTAGTAGGCGGCGCAGTCCCCAAAGCCCGAAAAAAGCTCATCGATGAAGTACAGGTCCGCTTCCGGCGGCAGGCCCGCGGCGATGAGCACGCCCGCCGGCTCTGCACCCATGGCGGCGATGTCGCTCAGGTTAACAGCCACCGCCATCCAGCCCATCTGCCAGGGATTCATGATATCGGGAAAATCCGTTTTCCGGTGCAGCATGTCCGTAGTAACCACCAGATAGCGCTCGCCTGCGTCAATCACGGCGCAGTCGTCGTTCTCCACTCCGCCCAGGATCTCGGATATGCGCCTGATCAGCTCTCGCTCGCCCAAAACATTTTCCGACATGGATTTTCGCCTTCCTACCACAGGCTCTTCTTGCAAAGACTATTAAATTTTGAGGGCTATTAAGATGAGTACTATGCCCGATTACAGAAGATTATTTGTCTCCGCCACGGTCGCCCTGCTGGGCCTCCTGGCGCTCCTCCTGCTCCAGCTGCCTTCTCTTGCCGAGACACGCGTCTGCTCTCAAGGGTGCGATTACACTGCAATTCAGTCCGCGCTCGATGCCGCCTCCCCCGATGACAAGATAGTCGTGGAGAGCGGAATCTATCGTGAATCTCTCCTCATTGGCAAGAATGTGTTCCTGCACGGCCTGGATACGGGCCAAGGAAAGCCCGTGCTCGCGCCGGAAAGCGGGCGGGTAATCCTGGGCGCCCAGGATGCCGTCTTGCGGGGCTTTGAGATCGGCTGGCCTGGGGGCTCAAATGAATCCAGTTCAGCTGCCGGCAACTGCACAATAGAGGTCGTCCTTCCCGCCGGCATTTACCTGAACGAATTTGCCGGCAAGAAGAGCGTCTGCCCGGAAGATGCTGCATCCTGGAATTCCAGTGACGGCATCAATTACCAGTTCAAAAGCCGGGTGCTGAGAAGCCGCCTGGGCAACTACTGGGCCGATTACAATGAAACTGATGAGAATAACGACGGAATTGGCGATCAGCCCGTGATATTGAACGAAAGAAATATAGATTTTTATCCCCTTATGTATCCTGTGGATAATTACCGAATACCTGATGAAAAGGAAACAAAAGTCGAGCTCATCCGTGCCAGGGTTAACGAGCCCTTTACCATCTCCCTTTCAGCCAATCCCACCACAGGTTACGAGTGGAAGGCGGATTACGATTATGTCCTGCTCAAACAGGAGAGTGCCCAGTTTGAGAGGGCCTTCGCAGAGACTATGCGCGTGGGAGTTAGCGGAACATCGGTCTTTGTCTTCCTGCCTATTAAGCCCGGCAAGAGCACCATCTACTTTGTCTATAAAAGGTCCTGGGAGAACATTGTGGCAGACACGAGAGCTTTTCATGTGGAGATAGTTGCCTAGGCAGATCCTGCTCTCTCTCCCAAAATAATTTATAGAATTAACTCCTACAGTTTTTCATGTTTGGCATATTTTCGTTTATCGGCTGGCTGATCATAGGAGCTATCATCGGCTGGATCGCAGGAAAAGTTTGGGTAGGCCACGGCTTCGGCCTGATTGGGAACATAGTTGTCGGCATAGTGGGCTCCATAATTGGGGGTGCACTCTTTGGAGGGCTTTTGGGCACATCCGGCATAGGTGGCTGGATAACCTCTATCTTGGGAGCAATTGTCTTGCTGGTCATAGCGGGACTGATAAAAAAATAAAGTCGTGAGCATTAGGAAAAGAACGCAAGGGGAACTGGTGATCTTCTCGGGCCAAAGCGACGAAGATCTCAAAGAGGTTTACTACTTCGAGCCCAACGTCGTAGGCGATTTGCCTTGATCTTTCATTTGCGTTGACTGGATCTCTCTTATCTTGTTTTTGAGATCATCGTCGATCTTGGCGTCTTGAAGATCAGCTCCTGCCAGGAACTGCAGGATGCCATCATCATATTTGATCCCCATCAGATTTATGCCGCTCAGTTTGCAGCCAATAAGCGCCACTCCTTCAAAGCTCGTGCCACTCAAATCCGCGCCGCTCATATCGACATCATACAGGAATACCCGATTCAGTTCAGCTCCTTTGAGACTGGCATTGCTAAAGTTCGCACCAGTAACCACCATATTCTTGAAAGATGCCTTATCCATTTTGGCTCGGACCATTTTCGTCTGGGCCAGCAGGGATGAGTCGAAATGAGCTGCCGTC
>JALNZQ010000054.1 GCA_023229165.1 Methanothrix sp. | reverse complement strand
CGAACATGGCTGGAGGAACATGATCTGCCAGCTATCTGGCAGTTGATCGACGAGATACCGGACAGCGTTATCTGGGAGCATCATCGCTTTATGAAGGAGATGGCCATTGCCAAGATAAGAGAAAGGGCCCGCAACAAGTGGCGCAAATCGGACTCGGACCCCAACAATGTCATGGCCTCAGGGGTGCTGCTCGATCCGGCAGCCCTCACTTTGGGCTTTGCCAGGCGTTTCGCCTCTTACAAACGGCCCACACTCCTCTTGCAGGATATGGCCCGTCTGGCAAAGATCGTGAGCGATCCCGGCAGGCCGGTGCAGATCATCTTTGCCGGCAAAGCTCATCAGGACGACCAGCAGAGCAAGCAGCTTTTGCAGCAGGTCTTCAATGCTGCCAAGGACCAGTCCTATGGAGGGCGCATCGCCTTTGTGGAGGACTATGATGAGCTATTAGCGCAGTATCTGGTGCATGGCGTTGATGTCTGGGTGAACAACCCCTTGCCGCCCATGGAGGCGAGCGGAACGAGCGGCATGAAAGCCACCTTGAATGGCGTGCCGCAGCTTTCCGTGCTGGACGGCTGGTGGATTGAAGGCTACAACGGCAAGAACGGCTGGGCAATTGAGGGCGCAGCCGAGGGGCCGGACAGGGACGCACGCGATGCTGCGGCCATCTACGATCTGCTGGAGAAGGATATTGTGCCGCTCTTCTACGATGTGGACGAAGATGGAGTCTCGCACGGCTGGGCGGCTGTCATGAAGGAGGCCATCAAGATGACCGGGCCGGGATTCTCCGCCCGCAGGATGGCCAAGGAGTACATCGAGAGGTTCTATCAGAAAGCCCTGGAGGCGGCCATGAAGATGGATAGCGGTGGGGAAAGAGGGGGCGGCAAAAGGGATATGTTCGACGGGATCTAAACATTTTTTTCATTTTTGGCTTTCTTGATTCATCTCTCAAGGCATTCCTTTGCGAAGGGTTTATCTACCTTCATGCCAACCTGACTGTTTCAAAGGTCATCACCATGATTTCTAAAGAAGATATTCAGGAGATTTTGAAGGGATACGATAAGAACGACCTAACCATTGCTACCATCTGCTCACACAGCAGCCTGCAAATTTTCCATGGTGCGCGCATGGAGGGCTTCAAAACCATTGGAATTTGCATCGGTCAGCCGCCTCGGTTCTACGATGCCTTTCCCTTAGCGAAGCCGGATAAGTTCTTCTCCGTAGAGAGCTATAAGGCACTCTTGGATTATGCCGATGATCTCGTAGCCGAGAACGTAATCATAATTCCGCATGGCTCTTTAGTTGAGTATTTGGGAATTGAAAGGTTTGAGTCGCTGGCTGTTCCCACCTTTGGAAACCGGCGTGTTTTAGCCTGGGAGAGCGACCGGGAGATGGAACGAGAATGGCTTCTCAAGGCAGGGGTAAATGTTCCCATGCGATTTGAAAAGGCGGAAGATATCGACCGTCCGGTCATTATAAAATATCACGGCGCCAAAGGCGGGCGGGGTTTTTTCATTGCCAAGACCAAAGAAGAGCTACAGTCAAAGATGAACACGGCTGAGAAGTACACCATCCAGGAGTTCATCTTAGGCACAAGATACTACATTCATTTCTTCTATTCGCCCATAAAACAGGAGGGGTACCAGCTTAGCAAGGGATCTTTGCAGATGCTGGGCATCGATCGGCGCGTCGAGTCCAACGCCGACGAGATCTTTCGCATCGGAAGCATGAAAGAGCTGGCCGAGGCCGGCATCTATCCCAGCTTTGTGGTTACGGGCAACCTGCCGTTGGTCCTGCGCGAGTCTCTCCTGGCCCGTGCCTTTGAGTTGGGAGAAAGGGTTGTGGAAACCAGCCTGGACCTCTTCGGCGGGATGATTGGTGCCTTCAGCCTGGAGACAATAGTCACCGACGAGCTGGAGTTCAAGGTCTTCGAGATCTCGGCCAGAATCGTAGCGGGCACCAATCTCTATACAAGCGGATCGCCCTACTCAGATCTCATAGAACCGGGCCTCTCCAATGGCCGGCGCATTGCCCAGGAGATCAAGTCGGCCAATGAGAGGAACCTGCTGCATGAGATCGTATCATAAGTAAAAAGAAAGGCTTATCTTGGAGTGGTCTCTAGAGGTGCCAATATGTCAGGCCTTATTAAGACCTTCCAAGAGGCCACGCTGCTCCAGTGCGGCTTTTTAGAGAAGCTGCTGGATCTGGATATGGCAAGCGTTGCTGCCTTTTCCGACTCCATGGTAGAGTTTTTGAGACCGTCGCCGGACAACAGGTTCGTCTATGGCCTTGCGGCAGGCAGGTCCGCTCTCGCTCTTTACAGCTTCTTGCAGCTTATCCAAAACCACTTTGATAACGTATTTCCTTTCACCCTGGAGGATCCCGTGCAGAGGCACTACCGCAAGGGCAAGAACCTGGGCATAGCCATATCCGGCTCAGGAGAAACACTGGCTGTAAATAAATACATAGGTGATATCATCACTCTAGGGGGTGATATCAAGCTGATAACTGCCAATGAGAATGGAACCGCCTATAAGATGGTTAGCGAGTACGAGCGAGGATCGGTTCTGGTTTTCACGGCCCGGACAAAGCAGTCTACAGATAAAGATACCAGGTCACGGCTCTCTCCCATGGGCACGGAGTTTGAGCTGCAGGTACTGGCCTTTTTAAATGCCCTTTTCGCAGACATCCAGTCCCGGCTGAATGGAGTGTGCGATCTCGCCTGTCCGAAATACCGCGCTACAATAAAGGACTTTGAACAAAACGCTCGCCTCATCTCCCAAATGGAACCCGGGCATATGGAGAACTGGTTTGGCAGGCTGCTGCCCAGGAGCGGCAGGTACATTATCGGAGGTGTGGGAAGATCGGGTCTGGTGGCCCGCGCCTTTGAGATGAGGTTCACTCATTTAAACAAGATCAGCTACTGGGAGAGAGATTTCAATACGCCCAGCTTTCAGATTGGAGATGTTTACATGCCCATCACCGGAATCGGCAACACCTATGAGGCTTTAGAGGGGACGACCGCAGCTCTCAGCAAGGGCGCAGATGTCATGCCGATTACTGCCAATCCCACATCCCGGCAGGTTCTGATGCTCAAGGAGCACGGCAGGATGAATGACATTGCCGTGATACCCGTAAAGCCGGAGTACAGGGAGCTATTTTACGGAGACACCAGCTCCACCACCTGGCTGATGTCCGAATATACTAAATTCAGAAATCCAATCTTTGAGATCAGTGCTTCCGTGTTCACCAACAGCGTGGTGGCGGTGGGCGCTGAGTTTTTGGGCATCCTGGAGACGGGCATGAGAAGGATGCACGTGTAAACCTTACGGGGAAATGGGGGATGATTCCGGGCGCAGGCGGAAAAGCCCGGTTCATCTCTGCAAAGAAACGACCGTTACTTATTAATGATAAACAAAATCTTTCGATCTCACAGCCCTCCATACCTTTGCACGTGCTCCCAGGCCCGGTGCTCCTCCGGGAATCGGTCCTTTCGGGAATAGATGGAAGCATCCTCCCGCCCGTACAGTCTCCTGTCCTCGCCCACCGGGCAGACCTTGATGCATATCCCGCAGGGCGAGATTCCCCTGCGGTTCAGCTCAGCACTGTGGACAGTGCAGCTCTTCTTGTCCGTGAGCCCCTCCGGATAGTCCTTCTCGTCCAGAGCCTGCGCCGGGCACATCTTGACGCAGCGCATGCACCGGGTGCATAGCTCATTTTTCATGAGCGGATCGGAGGGAAGCTCTGCCGCTGTGAAGACGGAGCCAAAGCGAACCCTAGGGCCAAATTGGGGTGTGAGCAGCATATTGTTCGTCCCGAAATTGCCCAGGCCCGCCAGGAGGGCGGCGTGTCTGTGAGAGAAGAAGGCCAGCGGATTTTTAAGCAAGGCCTTGATGCCAAAGTACCCATCACGGGGAACGAAGACGGATGGATAGCCCCTTTCATTCAGAAAATTGGCCAGTCGATAAGTGTACTGGTCGAGCAGGCTGTTTACGGTATTGTACAGCTCCCGGTAGTAAATGGAGGGCGACGTCTCCAGCACTGGCAGGCTGACAGGCAGGCCAATTACTATTACCGATTTTGCCTGAGGAAATATGGACTGAGGATAAAACTCCTTTTCCATCCAGGACTGAAAGGGCGGGTCCTTCCAGCGCTCTACGCTCGCCACTCCCATCAATGGTATCTCCATCATCTTGCATCTTTTCCGGATAGCTCTCAATAGATCCTCGCTCATGAGAGATACAATATTTACATCAAAGGATAAAAAGCTCTGTGCAGTGTTGCAGCTTGCATTGCCGGGCACTCAATTTCCATGGTTTTGCTGGCTCCTCGCTATTTTATGTGGGTAGCGGAGTAAACCCACCTAACGAGATACACTAGCTGCCTCCCGGGCATTGCTATGCGCCGGCCGCAGAGCGGAAATGACAGCCGCAACTATTGTAACAGCGAAGCTGGCCAGGAACGCCTCGTGCATTCCCGACTCGAAGGCCGCCAGAGGTGCACCACTCATGCCGCCTCCGTAGAGGAAGACATGGAACATGACATCCTCAGGAATGCGGCTGAGCACCAGCGGGAAGACAATAGCGATGCTGAGCATCTGCCCTGTATTCATGAGCATGGAATTGACCCCTGCGGCAATGCCCCTCTTCTCCGGGACAACTGAGGACATGATGGCATTGGTATTGGGCGAGGCAAAAAGCCCCGAGCCTCCGCCCATCAGAGCCTGGTAGAGCGCCAGCAGCCAGTAGGGCGTGCTGCTCCCGACAGTGGACAGGCCTAAAAGCCCGATGCCGGAGATGAGCAGACCGACGGTGGCCAATCCTCGGGAGCCGTAATTATCTGATAGGTATCCCGAGATCGGTCCCACGAACATGAAGGCGGCCCCGAAAGGTGCCATCATGATTCCAGCCCAGAGGGGATCAAGGCCGTAGGGCCCCTGCAGGAAAAAGATCAGTACAAAGAGCACCGCTCCGCGGGCCAGGCCGTTGATTGCATTGACAACGCTGGCGTAGGCGAAGAGCTTCTCCTGGAAGAGCCCAAAGTCCATCATGGGCTGCTCTGCTTTCCTCTCCACTACATAGAAAGCTGCCAGGCCCACCAAGGCCAAGGCGAAGAGGGCGTGGACATAGACCACATCGATGAGAGGAAAGGCCACCAGCGAGGAAGCCAGGAGCAAGGAGCCTAAACCAACGGAGAAGGTGATACTTCCTGGCCAGTCGAAGCGCTGCCTTGTGGGAAGCAGCACCGGCTCGCGCAGCCGCAGAATGCCCCAGATGGTGCCGGCCACGCCCAGCGGCACATTGATCAGGAATACCCAACGCCAGTCGATGGCGGTGAGGATGCCTCCAATGACCGGTCCCATCAGGAAGCCGGCGGAAAAGGCGATGGTGTTGATTCCGAGGCCCAGTCCCACCCGCCCTTTGCGAAAGGCATCGGTCACAATGGCCGCGCTGTTGGTGAAGAGCAGCGCTCCGCCCACGCCCTGAACCATACGGTAAACGACCAGATCCCAGCCCTGAAATTGGGGCTGAGAGAGGCCGCAGAGAAGCGAGCCTAAAGAGAAGACGGCAAAACCGGCGTTGTAAAGGTTCTTTCTGCCGAACATGTCCGCCAGCCTTCCCACTATCGGCACAAGTACGGTGGTGATGAGCATGAAGCCAAGGATCACCCACATGATGGTCATGAATCCAGCATGAAGCTGGGTCATGATATCAGGCAGAGCGATGAGCAGGGCTGAGCCCTGAATGGATGCAAGCAACGCTCCCACGGTGGTAACGGAAAGCGCGGTCCACTCATAGCCATCCCAATTGTCTGGATCTTTTTGCATGTAAGGCGCAAAAAGGACTGCCGGCTAATTTGTATTTAACGGCCAAGGCAGTTGCATCAAGAACGGCAAATTGGATTCTTTGCTCGCATGCAAAGCCGCTCGCGCCGCAAGCCTCGCCACTCGCACAGGCTCGGGGATGCGACCATCCAGGATGAACTTGTTGAGCAGAATCCTGGCATCCTCGGCGGACAGGCCGAGCACCCGCACATAAACCTCAAATCCTGTTCTGAGTCGCACGCTCACGCGCGCGCCCAGGTGTACGTAGCGGCGAAGCTTCTCCTCCGGGCATTGGAAATACTTGCGAATATATTTTTCCAGGCCGGGAGATTCCTCGTAGGTCAAACTGATCAATGGCCTTCCTGTTTTTTCAAAGACCTCCTGTAGATCGATAATGTTAAACCAGCTTATGGCCGCGCCGCTTAAGATCAGGGCGTTCACATCTGCCCGGTTCAGTTGCCGGTAAAGGCTGAGCACGGCCTGTGTGCCGTCGTCGCCACCCACAGTGGCATGGGCATAGGCCAGGCCGTCCACGCGCAGGTCGGAGCGCATGACCACGCCGGCTATTGTAGAGGTGGGACGAGAGCGTACAAAGCTCTCCGCAATCCCTAGAGCTCGCAGAGCAGGCTTGTTGAGATGAAGGGACATGGCTATTCTACCGTTATCCTGCGACCCTCTCGTGCTTCTTCCAGGACATCTTTCAGGGGTGCAGCCAGCTCTAAAATGGCTTCGATGGTCATCGGCTCTCCCTCAAAGGATACCGCGTATTGTTCTGCCGGCTCGATGATGAGCATAGCGAGAGGCGTGATCCGGATTGCCTGGACCCTTTCTTCAGAGGTCTTCAGAATAGATATTCTCATTACGGGCCAGATGGTTCTATCGCCCGTTTTTATCTCCTTGCCCACCATAACTCGCATATCCATCCCGGGAAGTTTTATTTTATCCGAAGTCATGACCACCTCAGCATCTCTCTCAAGAGCAACCTTATCTCCCTCACCCGCATGATATTGATAACGGCAAAGACGGCCCACAGCAGTCTGGCCTCTATCTCTGCTACGAGTTCACCTTCCAGTCGCTCTCCCTCAAACCAGGGCTCTATTAAGATCTTGGCCGGGAAGAAGCCGAGCGCTGACGCCAACAACCAGAGGTAGCCGCTGATAATTGCAGTCTGGGCGGGATCGTCCAGGCCAAAACATAAGCGGCAAGAGCTCTTTTTAAAGTGTATTGACTTGAGCAGATCCCGGAGAATTTTCGCCAGGGCGGGAGGGGCATTAACCAGAGATTGAATACTGGGAGGTCGAAGGGCACCTGCTTTCTGATTATCCGTCGGATTATCTATTTCGTTTTTCTTTTTCTCTCCGGCCTTCTCTTCCCCGTTGGTTTTTCTCTCCTCAACGGCTTGCTCTTCTTTTCCAGCTTCCTCTTTCAAGATGGACGCCAGCAATTCGTCGGCTGGTTGGGGAGAAATCTCCGCCTTCATTATAGTCCACCCGAGCCAGAGAAGCTTGATACTACCCTCGACCAGTGGTCCCTTCTTACCGACGTTTAGGGAGAGATGAAATGGGGCGAGGAGAATAAAAGCGAAAAGATTGATAAAAAACAAGAAAAATACGGCTAGATAAGAAAACTGCATCCCTGAAGCCTCGAGCTGGCGGCTATTCTACCTTGATGGCGACTATATTATCAGTTCTTTTTTCTCGCGTATTCTTGTGGCCCATTATTTTCTCCACAACAACATAAGCAATGTCTGCTATCGTTTCTTCCAGCTGCGGGGACACGGGGATAACCTTCACGCCCTCCGGCCCAAAGATTCCTTTGAAGACAACAACCACGACAGCGGGAAATATCCCCACTCCCCCGCCCGCTGTGCACCTTTCCAGGCCTTCTTTGCTCACATCCGGGCCTGTTCGGCCCATATTTATATTGGTGCCAAAGCCCATGCTCATCTTGGTTATGGGTATTATGATCTTGTCCTCCAACTCAATCGGATCGCCTATTAACTGGGCCGAGAGAGCATCGAAGAGTTCATCTAGAGTAGCTCCAATGGCATCAACGCCTGACATATATATCTCTTATATTTACATAATACTTTCAGGACTCTACAAAAATATGATAATACAGTAAACTTTAAATAGTTTCCGATAAGCCTCATTTATCACTCATTATTTATTATGGGAGATGTGAATTTGAAGCCCAGGGCAAAATCCGCTACATTAATTGATCTTGAGCTAGTAAGCAAGCTCAAATCCACGACGGTTGTATTCTTGATCGTCTTTCTTATACTCTCAGCTTTGATTCTCCTGGCAGAGGGACGAAGCGAGGAGTATAGTGCGACATTGAGTGTAGAACAGGTCGCACGGCAATTCGACGCCTTGAGGCAAAATCCTGAGGAGCTGAGAGCCTTCTTCCTGGCCATGCCCAAGGGAGGGGATATCCACAACCATTTGACTGGAGCTGTTTATGCCGAGTATCTGATTGATCAGGCAAGTGCTGAAGATTATTGTATAAATCTTGACAACTACACCATCTCTCCCAATTACTGCGGGTCGAATAACTCTCAGCCAGTTAAGGACGCCTACTCGAATTCTAAGCTGTATGGCCAAATAATCGATGCTTGGTCCATGAGGGACTCCGAGTTGCTCGACGAGAGCAAGCGCGACCATTTCTTCAACACCTTCGGAACCTTCGGAGGAGCGACAAGCAATACCAGTGCTTTGTTGGCAGATCTTCGGTCAAGTGCGTTTCTTGAGAATGTGGCGTATCTTGAGATTATGACCGGTGCCGGTTCAGCTGCAGCTAACCTGGGCAGAAATGTAGGGTGGAACGACAACTTGTCCATATTCTACAACAGACTCATCGACTATGGCCTTAATTCCATAGCCCAGAACTTGAGCGATTATATAAATGATACCGATAGCGGTTCTTTAAGAATTCTTAAAAATCGGGGCGACCCTGGCAGTAACGTGACAGTCCGTTACCTTTTGACAGCCACTAGGACAATGCCCAAAGAGAGAGTCTTCGGCCAGCTCGCGGCGGCCTTCGACGTGGCCAATAGATCGAGCCTGGTGGTAGGGGTGAATTTACTGAGCCCAGAGGACAACTGGAACGCCAGAGTGAACTATTCTCTGCAAATGAGGATGGTCGGGTTCCTTCACGGCATCTATCCCAATGTCAACATCGCTCTCCATGCCGGGGAGCTGAATCTCGGGCTCGTGCCCACCGATGACCTGAGGTTCCACATTAAAGAAGCTGTTGAGGTCGGACGGGCCTCAAGGATCGGCCACGGAGTTGATATTATGTGGGAGCTGAACTGTGATCGGACTCTGAATGAAATGGTCAGGAACCGTGTGGCCATAGAGATCATGCCCGTGAGCAACCAGATAATTCTGGGAGTGACTGGAAAAAACCATCCCTTCCCGGTCTACTTTGAGCGTGGAGTGCCAATTGTCTTGGCAACGGATGACGCTGGCGTGCTGCGCACAGATCTGAGCGAGCAGTTTGTCGTCATAGCTAGCGAGTACCCCAAGATCAAGTACCAGGATTTTAAAAAGTTTGTGAGGAACAGCATCGAATACAGCTTCCTGCAGGGCAGAAGCTTATGGTCATCCCAAGGTGATTACACTAAACTGGTCGCCGAATGTTCCAGGTGCTGTCCCGGGTCCAAGGCCCCTAACGCAAAGTGCAAGGCCTTCCTCGACAGCAATGAGAAAGCCAGAATCGAATGGAAACTTGAAGGCGATCTGGCTGCGTTTGAGAAAAAATATGCTATTGGAAAGACTAATGCCCAATAATGGAAAATTCGTCGAAGGAAACCGCGTGAAGATCCCAACGACGTTGACATCAATCGAGATATGGCAGCGTTGGCCCAACGCAAAGGTGGATTCATTTACTACATCTATCTAGATCCTGCAAGAAGCATGACATCAGGACTCAAGCTCAGTTATATAACCAAAGTGGATGACACATGGTGGCTGGGAGCAGGGGTCTTACGCCTAGCGAATTATTAAGACATATTGAAAGAGCCAAGGCATTTGGGTTAATGAGTTGCTTCAGGTAGCTGATCGATACCACTCGGTGTCGAAGAGTTCTGGATAAAAATGAACGGTGGTCAAGCCTCAGCAACTCAGCCGCCATCCATTTTATCTCCCGATAATTTAACCAGAATAATGTCACCTAAAGTGTATATCGTGTTTTAATCTCGGATATCCCAAACATATTATTGTTGGTTCTAATTATAATTTTTCATTATATACAATATCTATATGCCATGCTTTAGTCTTAGGCTGATTTTAGATGCGATTAGCACCATCGAACTCTACATATTGTGTGATCCTTTATATTACCATCATTCTATCAAATAGCCTTTTACTTTTGCTGTAAATCTTTTAATGAAAAATTTGACGGATCATTTGACGAGGACTGCACGGAAGAAGCCTTTCCTAGCACATATCCTGCAATTGCAGCTAATATAGTTGATATTTCTTTGCCCTCGAGATTTCCGAGAATTCCCAAAATTAAAAGTGTAAATATAATGACAATAACTGTGCTGAATTCCAAAAGAAAACTAAATCCACCACCTAAAAGAGATATATCAATTGATTTAGGTACTTTATTTTCAGCGATTTTCAGGGCATCATCGTCTGCTTTTTTCCTCAAGGATTCGTAAAGGGCTTTTTCTTTATTTTCCCAATTACAGTATGTTTCATATGTTTTTGCCCACTCCTTTTGTTGATCTTGCTCACTATCGCTAAAATAGCGATCTTTATTTTGACCATAATTTTTATAGACCTCAGGATAATATAGGCCCTTAAACCTGTCATACCCTGGGGGGGCAGGATTATTCTCAGGATCGAGTGGGCCTTTCTCCCCTCTTTTTATCAATTCTTCTAGAATTTTTATTAATTCTTGCTGCTTAACACCTTCAACAAGAGTACTCCTTAACATAGCACTACTTTGGAGCTTCCTTCCGAAAAAGAATACCGCATAAATACATAATAAACAAGCAATTATAGATGAGATAACTATTAAAGTGATTTGATCTGATGTCATAATACTTGATGCGGTATTTACATTTGTGGAATCTAAAGGCAAACAACCACCTTCATGTTATTCTAACGTGATTAAGCACTATAAAGTTTTTTCTTTTACTAAATAAATGCTTTGCTTTGGCTGCGAAGTCTCATCATTAGGAATATCCTCCAATCGGGTGTTTCCATATAGGCTACAGAAGGGTTTCAACTCCTAAACCAGTTCACAGTCAAAACCTGCGCGATCCAAGAGCTTGAAGGCCTTGTTCCACTCTCCGAAGGTCCTGAACTCGAATCTGAATTTGTCTACCCTGTAGTTTTCTGCCAAGGCCTTGAATGTCTACTTGTTGTTGAAGAAGTGCTTTAATACTCAAAGCTTACCGAGCTCAAAGGAAGGAATTCTTTTACAGGTAGCTCATGATGGCGAAGCATATTGATTTTGGTGACACACAAGAACCACGCACGTGTTTACGAGTAAGTTCTATCTGTATACTCTTGCCCCCGGATGTCCTACCCTCCTTTCGCCTCCAATACGTTTCTAGATAGGGTTGCTGAGAAATTGGCTTAGGCTGCCTCCTGATATTCAGTGCTCATGGCATCAACGCATAGCATTGCAGTCACAGTTCTTCTACTCAAAGAGCGTACTAAGAAAGAGCAGCATATTCCCAACCGTAAAGAGCAGAATAGCGAATGCGCCAATCATCTTTTTCGGCGTGGACCGAGCGATGAACAGAATGATGAACATAACCGCTAGAATAGAAAGAGATGCCAGGAGTACTCTGCGCATAGGTATGAGAATGAGTTTTGTTAAGCCATAGTAGTATGTGATGTAATCCCACAAGCTGGAAGCCGAGTAAAACATGGTTTGATAAACAGACAGCGAGATGACCACCAAAAGTATGGCAAGTATCAACCGTCTATTCCATTTTGTATATACATTAATTTTTTTAGAAATGTTATTATAGGCGTTTGATATATGAAGCCCCAAATAGTTATTTATCCGATCTATTTTATCATTTACAAGGAAATACTCAGAGGCCAGAAGGACTCCTGCCAAAAAGTTTGCGATGATCCCCGCTTGCTCTAGTGTGCTGGAATCTAAGCCAGATAAGGCAAATTGAATATCAATTAATGGCATTTTCGCCTCAGACTTTGCGCTGCCTCTTATAAACTTACTGTAGATGCAGAGCACCCGGCCGGCCCTGTCATCTTCTGCATCTGCTTGGGCCCTGGGCCAGGTACTCCACCATGCCCAAGGGTGAGCAGGGGTTCTTCACTGAGGCGATTACTTGCTCACGCCCTGTTGCATAAAAAATATCAAGGAAATGTCACTGGGCCTTCAAGAACTCCTTTTGAGCAGCATCGGCTTCGGCACGAGTCTGATCGGCTTCTTTGAAGGTACAAATCATCTGATCGTGGTATTCTTGAGCCATTTCCGCGAACTTGGTTACTTGATCGTGGTAATTAGATGCCTGATCTCTCAAGGCTTGCGCTTCATCGAGAAGCTTCCTCAGCTCTTCGTTCTTCTCAAGCTGCTCTCTTCTTCCTTTGAACTCTGCATGCAGAGCAGCGATCTTATCGACCAGTTGCTTCTCTTTATCCGGGCTTAAAACCTCAGTCTGTTGCCGAAACTCCAGGTGATCCATCTCGCGTTGCAGATCTCTAATGGAGCGCTTATCAGTGAGGTTGTACTTCTTCCGGATATCGTCTATCCTTGCATAGAGCTGACTGGTCTTCTCGTTGGACTCATATCTCTTCTTCTTGGACTGTGCCACGTTCTTGTTACTCTCGTCCCGCAGCTTCTTGAACTCTTGGGCCTTGTCAATCAGCTCTTCAGTGGCCCTGTTGAGCTCATTTCGCTTGGCGGCCCATTTTCTCGCCTCAGCATTTAATTCACTGCGTCTATCCTTGGAGGCAAGGGACTCCTGCCCGAGTTTGCCTCTCTTATCTTCCAGTTCTGCCAGCATCCCCCGTATGTCCTCCTGTTCCAGCCCGCGACTGAGGTTGGTCTCACTCCTGAATCAAAATACATATCCCTTTTACGTATTAACCTTTTTCTCGGCTTTTCGCTTTTGGCATTTCGTAGAAGTAGAACACCCAGTCGGCCAGCTCGGTCATCTTCTGCAGGCGAGGTCCAGCGCGAGCGAGTAGGGCGGGATGGTCGCCGGTCTGGAGATTTGCTTCAGAACTTGGGCCACGTATTCCACCATCCCCTTGGCATCTTCGTATAGTACGGGATAATGAGAAAGGAGTTAGGCTAGAACGAAAAATTTCGATCTAATTTACTGGTAATCGATTTAGTAAATTAACTCTAGAAAACACCATGCAACGAACTAATTTTATGCGGGGGACGGGATTCGAACCCGCGAACGCCTGCGCGACAGGGCCCTCAACCCTGCTCCTTTGACCTGGCTTGGAAACCCCCGCTCGAAATGGGTGTTTAGATCGGCTTTAGGGCCGATCCTTATAATTCTAAGCTAGCTCTGCCAGCTTTGCATCTAAGTCCTCTGCCCTCTTCTTGATCTCAACAGCCGCTTTCGCCACCAGATCCTTGACGGGCAAAGTGCCGCTGCTTTCAATGGAGACCACAAATGAGTCCATAACGGGCGAGAGCTTAATGGCCCCCGGCTCGCACGCATCAACACAGAGCTTGCACAGAGAGCACGCCAGTATATTTGTAGTTTTCGCTCTGCCGTCTTCCACAGTCAGGATGTTTCTGGGGCAGACCTCAGCGCACTTTCCGCATCCGTTGCAGGACTCCTCTACCGTTATGCAGGGCAAATTCTTGTAGCCGCACAGAGTGCCAGCCTGCCACTTGCTGTGCTCCTTGCCCACATGCTTGGTAGCATAGCCCTCAATGACCAGCTTCTCGCCTTCGCCTAAGATGACGATGGGAATCTTGTCGAAGGCAGGCTTGACACCGGGATCGGTGAACT
>JALNZQ010000053.1 GCA_023229165.1 Methanothrix sp. | reverse complement strand
AAATATATTCAATAGCAAGTTTTTGGGATACTGTAAAAATGGGTGGTTTAACTCAAGGTTCAACCGGTTACGAGTTACGTTTAGACAGTACCACAAATGATTTGACAATCGTAGTTTCTTCGATAAGATATAAAGAAAATGTAAGATACGATGTCGATTCTGATTTCATTTATAAATTAAGACCTTGTTATTTCGATTACAAAGATGGATCAAGAAAAAATGAATTGGGTTTAATTGCTGAAGAAATACACGAAGTTGTCAACGATTATGTCTTTTATAACAAAGAAGGTGAAATAGAAGGGTATAATAAATCTGAAATGGTACCGGCGTTAATCGATGCAATACAAAAGTTGAAAAAAGAAATTGATGAATTGAAAAACCAAAGATATTAAAAAAAATATTATTTACAAATATATCTAAAATCCAATTGATGATTATCAATGAAGAACTTAACGATGGGATTGTTTAATGATAGAAAGAATTAAAATAAATAAAAATAAAGTAATAGAAATTTTTAATTTATTAGATAGATTAGATAAATCAGAAAATTCTATTGAAATGAAATATTTTATAAAAAAAAATAAAAAAAATTTAGATAATGAAAATGAAATTTTAAAGTTATTATTTGAATCTAACTCAAATAGATTTAAAGAGTATGAAGAAAAAAGAATTAAGAAGATACAGGAATGTGCAAAAAAAGAAAATGGTAAAATATCTTTGACAAAAGATGGTAAAAGTATAGAGATAGAAGAAGATAAATTAAATGAATTTAATTTCTATATTAAAAAATTGAATATAGAATATGAAGATGCTCTTAAGGAAAGAGAAAAAGAGCTAAATAATTTGAATAAATTTTTATCACAAGAAATTGAAATAGATATTTTAAAAATTTCTAATGAAGATATTCCAAACAATTTATCTCAGGATGATTACGAAATAATATATCCACTTATATATTGATAGAATTATCTTATAATATAGTTAGCTATTATTATTTTATGTTTTAAATTTTTTTTAGCAAAGGAGTTTCTATGTCGGATACTGTTAAAATTAAACGTATTGAAGTTATTAATATTGTTAATGTGTTATCATCTATGAAAGGATCTTATAATAATAAATTAAAATATGCTATTAAGCGTAATAAAGATTCTTTAACTAAAATTTATGAGAATATTCAGGAGGAGTCAAAGACCAAAGTTGAAAAATTTGCAGATTATGAAAAAGAAAGAATAGAAATTATTAGTAATTATGCAATGAGAGATGAATCAAATAATATAGTTTTACAAGATAGAAATTCTGTAAAAATACAAGAAGATAAGTTGGATGAATTTAATATTAAAATGAGAGAATTGGCTGAAAAACATAATGAAACTTTAAAAGCAAAATTTGAAGAAGAAAAAAGATTTAACAATGTATATTTACAAGAAGAAATTGAAGTAAATCTCTATAAGATTGAAAATGATGTAATACCTAATGATATAGAACAAGAAAAATATGAAATTCTTTTCACTTTAATTAAAGATGAAGAATAATACTTTAAGGGGATAAAATGGCAGATATATATTCATTATATACGAATAATGGAGTTCCTGTAGCTAATAAAATATTTGAAAAAGTTATTTTTAAATCTGGATTAAAGGTGAGTCCTATTGATCTTATAGATTTTCAAGACTCTGTTATAAGAGATTTTGATAACTTTTTGTTTGCTACAAGAGGACAATTAAATGGTATTTATAGAACAGAATATGATACTGAAACTGAAGAATTAACTGCAGGATTAGAAGTATCTATTCAAGAAGCTGAAATTTTAAGTCCTTCTAGTAATTATGAATTAAAAATCAGTAAGGGCAAAGCATATGTTGGTGGTAAATTAGTAATTTTACCATTAAATGATTATATAGAAATCCCTGATAATGATATTGATACAACACTTCATTTAATTTTAGAACGTAATGCTAAATATTTTGAACCATCAGCTATTGGTGAACCTGGTTTTGCTATAGCTGATGGTCAACATACTTCTGATAGATATGAAGCAGGTTATACATTAAGATTAGTAGAAGATTTACCTATTGATACAGATGAAAATGGTAGCATGTTATATATTGAATTAGCAAGAATATTTATACCTAAAATTTTAAAAGAACAACCTGAAATTAGTTTAAATCAGTTGGATGGAGATAACGATGAAGGTATTAATTGGGTTAAATTTGAATCCAATTATAGAATTCTTAATGTAAATAAAATAGAATATTTTTATAATGGTATTATTGTATCTAAAATTCCTTCAACTATTACACAAGCCCAATGGGATGATCTTAATAGTAATTCTCAAAGCACAACTTTAATAGCTGGAGTTTATTATGTTCCATATACACAGAATGTATTAATAGTTCATTCAGATGTAAGTCAATTTTCTCAAGAACGTATATGGTATATGCCACATACTGTTATAGATGTAACTGATACAAGATATATAATGGAAGATTTACCTACAATTATATCTTCTGCTTTTCAAGCTGTTAATGAATTAGCAGAACATAAAACTAATTTTTTTAAAGATTATATTCCTTATGGTTTAAATGATGAATTTACACCAGGTGTAGGTGGTATTAGTGATAATACTACACCAGATTATAACCCTAATGGTAAAGAATTTTGGATTTTACCAATTGCTACAAATGAAGAAATAAAAGTATATTTAGATAGTGCAGAAGTTGATTCTTCATTATATATTATAACAGATGTTATTGAAAGAACTTATAATAAAGATGGAGAAGAAATTACTAAAGAACTTGGTAAAATAACTTTTGATACTGCTCCTGATATAGGTCAAAGATTAACTGTAGATTTTTATCATGATGCTCATACTTTATATACAGAAAATGCAAAACATGAAGCTCATAGAAATGATATAAATGCTCATCCATTATATATTAATAATAATGAAATGGCAATACATTTAACTGCTGATGATGGTTCAGTACCAACAGTAGAAGATGGTACTGAACCTATTACTTCACATGATAACAGATATTTTAGAAAATCTGAAATAGAAGAAAATTATTCTCCAATAGATCATGAACATGATGATACTTATTCTAAATTAGGTCATGAACACCAAATTTCTGAAGTTCAAGAATTACAAGATCAATTAGTAAAAATAGAAGATAATTTAGGAGTTTTTAATAAAACTACTAGATTAATAATGGAAAAAATAGAAGAAGAGGTAGATGGTTTAAAAGATCAGTTTTTAGTAGATAGTGTTTTAATGCAGGATGAGACTGTTAAATTAGTTGGTGTAAGAGCAGATTTAACAGGTGATTCTATTAATAATCCAGTTATTTTAAAAATATTAAGAGATCCTTTAAACATAACAGGTATAGTAGATAATAGAGTTAGTAATACTATTGAAGATACATATGCTAATTTTCCTAACAGCTTAAGTGGTAATATTCGAATTGGATTAAATACTTATACTATTTCAAGTAATACAAATAATACTATTACACTTAATGAAATAATTACTGATAGTGTTATAGATGAAAAATATATAATTAATCCTAAAGTTATAACAGCTAAAGGTAATAATTATATAGAAGATATTAATGTTGATTTTCCAATAGATGATAGATGGGTTGGAGGTAATGTTCAGGTATTAGATAATTCTAATGTTTGGCATACTTTTAATATTATTTCAAATACTGATCATAGAATAACAGTAGAAAATACAAATGAAAACATAGGCGATTGTATAGAAATAGGTGGTTTATATTTAGTTAATGATTTTACAGAAGGTGGAATTAATCCTTGGTCTGAACCACAAAAAGTAAGTTTTGGTGGAAATAATTTAGGTTTAGTTGTATCTGCTGTTCAAGAAGATGATGAAGTTTGGAGTTTATGGGTAGATACAATGGATTTAGGTTCTACACATACTTTATGGTGGGCAACAAGAAAAGTAACTGAAGATGTTTGGTCGCCTTCTATTAATACAGGTTTTTCAGTAGATTCTGATTGTAGACCATCTATAGTTTTATTACCACAACAGAATCCATCATTAGATGAAGATTTATTATGGTTGTTTAGTGACAATCATAATATTTATAGAAGTTATGTTACTCACGGTCAAACAAATTATACAGATCCAGAATTATTTTATAATATAACTGAAGATATTTATTCAGCAAAAGGATTATATATAAACAGAGGTGGTATTGCTGATGAAATATGGTTAGTATATGTAAAAGAAGATAATGGATATAACAGTATATTTTTACAAAGATTTCATACTAATAATCCTTATGGTGGTGGTACTGTATATGGAACAATAGGTTCAGAAATTAAATTAAGTGCTAATGATAAAAACTGTTATTTTCCAACAATAACTCAAGAAGCAGGTTCAAATGGTAAAGTTTGGATAGCTTGGGGAGAAGATAATTCAATTTATGACAATAGAAAACAGCCTAAAATAACTATATTAGATATTAATACTAATACAGTAGTTGCTTCTAATTATATACCTATAGGTGGAACAGATTTATTATCTAATTTTAATAATGATTCTAAAATGGAATTACATTATAGTGCTGATGGTAATATTTGGTTAGTTTATAGTGTATTAATAGGTGGTAGTTTTAAAGTTCATTATGTTTTATTAGATTATGAATTAAGTTCTAATAGTGTTATTAATTTGACTCCACCAGTAGAATTAAACTGGGGTCATGAAGTTTCTATTACTGAAAGATCAGATGGAACTATATGGATTAATTATAATCAAGCTACACAGGTTTATAGTCAAGTTAGAACTTTAGGTAATGGTGAAGTTAAATGGATTCGTTCTACAGGTGATTTAATAATGGAAAAAGCACCAATGATAGATACTTTTATAGAATTAAGATGGCAGCTTCCATTTGTTAATATAGAATCAAGACTTGAATATGTAGAAAGTGAAATAAGAACACATCAGCAAAAATTAGAAGAGTTAGAAAATAATATTAAACTTTATCATGAAGGTACACCAAATCATATTGATGATAATCATTGGATTTTACCATTAGAATATGTTACAGTTAAAGCTAGTGATTTAAGAATTTTTGTTAATGGTTTAAGATTACGTTCTAATGTTGATTGGTCTTTAGATAGTAATATAATTACATTTATAGATTCTACTCCTATAAATTCTAAAGTTATTGTAGAATGGAATCAGTTATTATAAGGGGAAATAATGATTAAAGATATATGTATAAAAGTTTTTGCTCCTGTATATGGACCTTCAGGTTATGCAAAATTATCCAGGGATATTATATTAGGTTTAGATAAATTAGGTATTAAGATTAAATTAGAGCCTAATAAATTATGGGAACCTAATGAAACAGTTCTTAAACCTCATGAAGAAAAGAAATTAAATGAGTTAGAAACAACTGTTTTTCCCAAAAATTTTATGCCTATAAAATTAAATATTGGTATAGCCCCTTGGTTTGATAAAGAGTATCAAGGTTATAAAATTGGTTATACTATGTTTGAATTTACTAATTTGCCTAATTTTGGAAAATATGATTGGATTAAAAATTGTAATGCTATGGATGAAGTATGGGTTCCAAGTCAATATAATTACAATACTTTTATTGATAATGGAATTAATAATGTTTTTGTTATGCAACCAGGAATAGATATTAAAGATTTTAGTGTAAATCAAGAGCCATTAATAGATAGAAGTGATGATAATTTTAGATTTATAGCAGTTGGAGAATATACAACAAGAAAAGGTTGGGATTTATTAATACCAGCTTATCTTGCAGAATTTAATAGAAATGATAAAGTAACTTTAATAATTAAAACATATACTGGCAATAAAAGAGTAGAAGAATCAAAAAGAATTATTAAAGAAGATATAATAAAATATCGTTCAGAATCTCCTAATTTGTTATATCCTAATATTTTGTTTATAGGTGATATATTAAGTAACAATAGAATATCTTCTCTCTATACATCTGCAGATTGCTTTATTTTAACGACAAGAGGTGAAGGTTTTGGTTTACCTATGGCTGAAGCTATGGCATCTGGTCTACCTTGTATTTTACCTAATAATTCTTCTTATTTAGATTTTGTAAATAATAATAATGGTTATTTAATAAATGTTAATGGTTTTGAAAAATATAATCAATTGCATAAAGCAAGTGTATTATATAGAGATTCAGAATCACCAATTATAGATATAAGCCATTTAAGAAAAATTATGAGATATGCTTATAATAATAGAGAAGAAATTAAAGAAAAGGGTTTATTAGCTAGAAAAACAATAGAAGATAATTTTACGGTAGAACAATCAATATTAAAAATATATAATAGATTAAAAGATTTAAATATATATTATAACAGAAATAAAACAAGTATTGTAACAGATAATTTTGAAGAATTAGTATTAAAATCTCCTAACGTAGTTTGTAAGTCAGAAGAGGATTTACTTCATATTAATGTTAATAATAATATAAAACTTTCTGATATAGTTATGGTTATACCAACTTGGGGTGAAAATTGTGGCGTAGCTGATTATACTAAAAGAGTGGTTGAAAAATTAAAAAATGATAAAAATGTTATAATAGTTAAAAATATTTTCAATCTTATAGATATAGTTAAAAAGAATAATATTAAAATAGTTCATATACAACATCATTATTCATTTTATAATAATAAAAAAATTATAGAGATAATCGAAGATTTACATAAAATTAATTGTAAAGTTATAATTACAGTACATGATTATGCTACAAATAGTTTGTGTAATGAATCTTTTAAATATTGTGATAGTATTATTGTACATAGTAATTTTATAAAAAATAAAATGGTTTCAGATGGATTAGATAAAAATAAAATTAATGTTATCATAATGGGTTTTGATGAGCCTTATATATTTAATAGCGATAATAAAAATGAATTTCAACTGTTTAATAACAAATTTGTTATTTCTTCTTTTGGTTTTTTACATCCTCATAAAAATTTTAAAGAGGTTATTAAAGCTATAAGTTTATTAAAAAATGATATACCTAATATATTGTATTTATTAATTTCTGTTAATAAAAATGAAATTGAATATAGCAAGTCTATAGATTCTACAATATTAAAATTAGGTCTTAATGATAATGTTAAAAGATTTTCTAATTATTTAACTGAAGAAAGAGTTTTACAGTTTTTGTATAATACTAATATTATAGTTTTACCATATTCAAATTATAATATTAATAATGTTGAATATTATGGTGTTTCTATAGCTAGTCGTTTTTCTATGAGAGTACAGAAACCTTTAATAACTACTAATTGTAGTTTCTTTTCTGATTTAAGTAATATTACTTATTCTATAAAAGAACCTAACGCTAATTATATAGCAGAAGCTATTAAGAAACTCTATTTTGATTCTAACTTAACTTCGAAAATAGTTTTAAATCAAAATAATTTTTCTTTGATAAATTCTTGGACAAATTTTAATAATAGAACTTTAGAAATTTATTCAAAAATAATATAAGAGGTAAAAATGTCAATTGTAGATGATTATAGAAAACTGCAAAAAGAAGATAATATTCAAATTAGTAAAAAAGGTGTTCAAAAAAAAGGTTTTATAGATGATTTTAATACTTCTATATGGACAGAAAAATTAGGTTTTCCTATTATTAAATGTATTCCTATAATATCTGAGTTTGAAAAAGAAAATATTGGAGAAGAAATAGATACAGAAGTACCACCTTCTAAAAAAGGGAAAGTTCAAGAAAAAGATAAAATATATGGTGTTCCAATTATTAAAATGACTATTGGAAATGAAAATATTCGAAATCCAATTACAATAGATAACATAAAAGAATCTTATAAGTTTTTTGGTATCCCAAAAGAACATTTTAAAGGTTTAAAAGAAATTGTTATAACAGATGAAATTCCTACAGATAAATGGGCTTTTGGAACATATAATATTAGAAAAAAAGGGGACAAATATATTGATAATCGTATTACTATATGGGCGCAATCTATAAAAACTACAGACGGAGAAATTAGATATATTATTTATCCATCTAACGTGCCTGGACCAATGTTTTTAAAATCTGAAAGATTTTTTTATGAAATATTAGGTGATACAATTATTCATGAACTTGGTCATCATTATGATTTATGGATAAATGAAAGTCCTATGGGTGGTTCAGGTTGGATTATAAGAGCAGAAAACGCTGCTGAAAAATATGTTCGTAGTTTTTCAGCAATAAAAAGAAGAAGTGAAGATTTTCTTTCTATTATGAGAAAATTAGGTGAAGCTGATAATAAAGATTATTTTAAAGAATTAGAAAAGAAAGATAACGATAATAAATTAAAAGATGTAAATTTAGATGATAATAAATAAGAAAGGAAATTATTATGATTAAGAATGATGTTAGTTTACCTAATAATTTAAAAGGTAGAATGTTTCAGAGTTTTAGCAAAATTATTGATTGGCGTACAGAGATAACTTATAAATTAGATCAGTTTGGCGAAGGTGAAGGATCTAGAATATTAGTTATAGGTAGTGGATTAGATAATCATATTGATTTAACAAAAACTTTTGGATATAATTTATCTAATAGTGATCCATATCGTACAGATGACTTTATTGGTCATACAACTTTTATATCAGGAATTATAGCTGGAAATGGCACTCATTATGTTAAAGGAATTGCTCCTAAAGCTGAATTAGGTGTTATTAAAGTAGTAGAAAAAAATAAGAATTTTACAGATTATAGAACAATAGAAACAGCACTATTGTGGGCTAGAGATAATTTAGCTAATGTTGTATTAATAGATTTAGATTTTAATAATCCTATAACTTTGCCTGTTAAAAATGCTATAAAAACATTAGAACAAGATGGAGTTCCTGTTTTTATAAATGGGAGAAAGAATAAAGATTTTGATTTTACTCAATATGAAGTTAATGAGTTGCATGAATCATGTTGGATAGATAATTGGTATAAAAGTACTGATGAGATCAATTTTTCTATACCAATTGCTGTCGGTTTGGCATCGTTAATTAGATCTAAATTTAAAAACATTAGTACAGATGATGTTTATAATAAAATAGATAGTATTCTTGTTTCTAAGAAATCAAGTACTAATAGACCTAAAAGAAGTAGAAAATGAAAGTTTGAAAAATGCTTACTGAAGTTAACATTGGTTCTCAATTACTTTATTTAATAGTTTTATTATTGTTTTTATCTTTATTAATTCTTATTAAAATAGCTGATTATCTTAAAAATTCTAATATTAATATAATTAATACAACTGAAGAAAAAATAGATAAAGATATTAAAAAAAGTACTAATAATAAATCAAATAATAATTGTGATTCTAATGATATAAAAATTGAAGATTTAGATAGTAAATGGGCTAAAACAAAGACAGTTGAAACTAACATGGATGGATTAGGAGATAAAAAAGTAGTAGATGGATCAGCATCTTTAGATGCTGTTAAACTAATGCGAGATTTAAAAAACAAGAATAAAAGTGAATAAAATGTGGATAATAAAAGTGATTATATAGAACCTGGTAAATTTTGTAAAACATGTGTTTATAATATTTATAAAAAAGGTAATCTTTGTAATACTTATCCTTGTGGAATGAGTAAATGTAAGCCTATGTTAGAGGGTAAAACAACAGAAATGAATGAGAATAAATCTTCTAAAAAATATAACAATGTTGGCTTATCTATAGATTTAGGAAATGGTTATAAACATAGTATTCAACCTACTAATTCAGTTAAAGTATCAGGTGAAAACAAATTATTTAAGAATGATAGAATTAATGTTAAGGAGGTTACTAATATGAGTGAAGAATTAAGTATTTCTAAAAAAGCTATAGGTGTAGATATTGGTACTGCCTTTATAGTTTCTGGTTTATATAATCAAAATGATGAAATAGTTACAAAATCTGTTAGAGATGGTTTTTTTAAATTAGAGACATCTAAACAGAAAAAAAACATGTTAGATTCTTCTGGCGTTAATTATATTAAAATGGATGATTATTTGTATGTTGTAGGTAATGAAGCATTTGATATGGCTGTACTTTTTGAACAAACACTAAGAAGACCATTAAAAGATGGGGTTTTATCTGCTACAGAAAAAGAGTCTGAAATTATTTTAAAAGAAATATTAAAGCAAGTAGTAGGTAAGTGTGATAGTAATGATATTTTATATTATTCTGTACCTGCAAATCCTGTAGATTCTAATTTTGATATTATTTATCATGAAGCTAAATTTAAAACATTTTTTGAAGAGTTAGGATTAAAAAATATCAATACTTTAAATGAGGCTATGGCTATAGTAAATGCTGAATTAGCAGATAAAATGTTTACAGGATTGGCAATTTCTTTTGGAGCAGGTATGACAAATGTAGCAATGTCATATCGTGGTCTTGAAATTTTTTCATTTTCTGTTGCAAGAGGTGGAGATTGGATTGATAATGAAGTTGCACAAAATAGACAAATATCTTTGTCTGATGCTACAGCAACAAAAGAAGATGAAAATTTTAATTTGTTAAATCCTAAAGATATAATTGAAGATGCTATTAGAATTTTTTATAATGCACACTTAGATTATGTTATTAATCATATTAGAAAAAATTTAGAATTACATTCTAGAAAAATTAAGCTTAAAGAACCTTTAAAAGTAGTTTTATCTGGCGGAACATCAAAACCTAAAGGTTTTATAGAATTATTTAAAAAGAAAATTGCAGATAAACCATTAAATATATCTATTGGAGATATTGTTCAAGCAAGTAATACATTAGATGCTGTTGCAAGAGGTTGTTTAATTGCAGCTAAAAGAGACTTGTTAGATAGTGAAGAGGCATAATATGAAAAAATGTAATAGATGTAAAACTGTAGAATTATCAGATTTTGAGGAAATAAAATTAGGCTTATGTTGGAGTTGTATATCTTCTGATATTAATATTATTGAAGAAAATCCTAATATAGCTGAAATTAAAGAAAGTGAATTATTAGAAAAAAATAAATTTTCAGTAATAATTCGAGATACAAATGGTACTAATTTTAAAATGGGTGCTAAAAAGAAAGATAGAAGTAAAAAAATATCTATTAAAGATGATTCTAATGAGATTAATAACAAACCTATTCCTAATGAAAAAGATTCTAAAAATATTAATCCTCAAGAGAATGATGATTTACCACCTAAAGAAATAGAGCCTAATACTACTAATCCTAAAAACGGTAAAGAAAAAAAAATAATAGAAGATGAAGATGAATTAAAAGTAGTAAGAGAATCTAAAGAGATTTTAACAAAATTTGATAGAGCTAAAACTGCAGCATATTCATTAATAAATAAAGCATTAAAAGAAACTGGTAATTTTGAATTAACAGTAATTTTAAATGAAACAAAAGAAACTGTTGTTTCTACACCATATAAAGAAGGTAATATAGAAGATGTTTTGATGACTACTTCTATGGAAGTATTAGATCCTAATATTATAAACAAAAAGAAAAAATAAGAGGGTATGAGATATGAGTTATGGTACTGGTAGAGAAAGAAAAAAAAGATTAAGAAAATTAGAAGAAATTACTAATTTAAATATCAAAGATTTTTTAAGATTAGCAGCAGATCAGTATACTAATGATTATGCTAATATGATAAATAATCGTGCATCTGAAAGAGAAACACAAATAGATTCTCAGTTTCTTAATGCTGTAGCAAAAACAAATTTTATAAATGCTTTTGAAGCTTTTCAAAGAGATGTTGGTAATAATATTACAGATATTATTAAAAATATTATTAAAAAACAAACTAATATAGATTATGATAATAATATTTCTGATGATATTAAAAGATATTTTTTAACATCATCAGCAAGAAATTATTTTTTTGAAGCTGCTCGTATAGGGATAAGAAAAATATTAGAAAATCCTTTGAAAATGGGTTTAAGTAGAACAGTTTTACAAAAATATTTACAATGAATATATAACACTATTTGTAATAACAATATTCGATATATTATTTTATATAGTAAATTAATTAAAATAATATACAAAATTTAATGTCTTTTTGATTCTTGTAATGTGGAGAATATTATGTCTAAAGATAAAATGACTCCCAAAGATTTAAAAGATTTTATGAAAGATCAATGTAAAGAAATTGAAAAATATAAATGGTGTTTAGGTGTGCAACTTCATCATGATCCTCTTTTAGATAGATCTTATAATGAAATTTGTACTGAATGGATTAATAATTTTTCTATTCAATATAGAAAAGAATGGAAAGATAAGCATAATATTAAATAATTTAATTCGATGTTTTTGTTTTAAAAATAAATTATTTTAAATAAATATTTATTTTTAAAAAGGATTTGTACTTGTTTTATTATTGTCAATTTCCAAAATGTTTATACTTTGCAAATATTAGAAGTCAAATAAATTATCATCATATAAAACCTGTAGAAATAGGTGGTTCTGATAAAGATTTTAATAGAATTTATTTATGTCCAAATCATCATTCAAAGATATATATACCAGAAGCTAAAAATGGAATTCATACTATAAAAGGTGAAGATTCTATAATATTGTTAGGTAAATTTAAATCTACAGATGGTATTGTTGTAGAATATATAGATAAATATGGTAATAAAAAATATTTTTTAGAAAATAAAAATGGTAATTCCATATTATAATATCGATTTTTTTATAAAAAAAATAAATTAAAATATAGTATATTGTTTTTAAAAAATATTTTATATATTATGGAGGTTTATTATGAAATTGTCAGAAATAGTTAATGTTCATATTACTGAAACAACTTCTTTTGATTTTGCAATGCATTCTTTTAAAAAATGGACTGTAAAATATATAAATACTTTACCAGATTCATCATTTGCTGTTATAGAACCAGCTTATATTAAAGGTGAAACAACAGATAAAAGATGTCGTCATTTACCTTATAGAGATAATGAAGGTAAAATAGATTTACCACATTTAAGAAATGCTTTAGCTAGGGTTAATCAGATTAAACCTATTACAAATAGTATTACTACTACTGAATTAAGAAAACAAGCTATGGATAAATTAGAAAAAGTAAAAGAAGAATCTAAAACGGCTTAATTTTTTAGGCTTTTTAGATGCAAAAATAATACAAAAGTCAAATTTTGTTAAATTTAAAGGATCGGTTATATATGCCAGAAAAAACAAAAACAGGTAAATGGATATTTCCAATTAGAGATGCAGCTATTATGAAAAAAGATGGTTGGTTTATAAGAGATACTAATACTAAAGGTGTCTCTGTTAGATTAGCAAGATTAAAAAGTAATGATACTGTTGTTGTCCAAGCTTATATTTTTGATACTAAAAAAGGTTGGGATCAAAATAAAGCTGAAAAATGGTTAAAAGATCAAGATATAAAATGGATAGCAACATTACAAGAAAATGAAGATACTTTTAAAGGTGAATGTTATAAAATTGTTATGGTAATTAATAATGATGTGTTGAATGATTCTGAAAATATAATTAAAGAGGATATAGTTATGTCTGAACAAAAAGAAATAGCTTCTGTTCAAGATGGAGATGCAAGAGAAAGAATTATTGTTGAAACAGATAGTGGTATACCTACTGAGATAGTTAAAGTTCCAAAAAGAATTGTAACCCATAGAAGTAGAAAAAAAGGATCTAATGGTAAACCATTAAATTTAAATGGTAAAGATTATGGTAAAAGTAATCAGTCTTCTATGAATAATACTGAAATCACAAAAGAATTAGATAACTGTGATAATAGTAGTGAAGATGAAGATAAAAATAAGAAATGGGTTAGATCACCTAAAAAGAAATAATATAATTTCTTTTTAAATTTTAAGGCAGGATTTTTTCTTGCCTTTTTTGTTATATTATAT
>JALNZQ010000287.1 GCA_023229165.1 Methanothrix sp. | reverse complement strand
TAGTGCGTCTGGATAATATGAAGATAAGAGTAAGTTGCTGTAAGGACTAAGTGATTATTGTGGCAAACGATAGTGGGAAGAGGAAGATCGCCTGGGGGATCACAGGCAGCGGCGACCGCATTGTGGAGACGGTCGAGGCCATGATAAAACTGCAAAAGCAATACGACGATGTGGTGGACGTGCGCGTCTTCGTGTCCAAGGCAGGAGAGCAGGTCATCAAGTACTACAAGCTCTTTAACACCTTAGAGAAGCACTTCGACAAGGTCTGGGTGGAGATCAACGCCAACTCTCCCTTCCTGGCCGGCCAATTACAGGTGAAGCGCTATGAGTTTTTGCTGCTTGCTCCCGCGACATCAAATACCGTGGCCAAGATAGCATTGGGCTTGGCAGACTCGCTGCTCTCCAATGCGGCCATCATGTCCCAGAAGGCATTCGTTCCCACATACATCATGCCCTGCGACTACAAGCCCGGAATTATAACCACCATCCTCCCTGACGGCAGCGAGATGCGGCTTCGCATCAGAAAAGAGGATGCTCAGCATGTAGAGAGTCTGCGCCAGATGGAGGATGTCTTCGTCATCGAGAAGCCCCCTGAAATTGCCGGCATCTTCGAGCGGCATTTCTCAGCCTGAAATGCTTGTGCGATTAATTTTCAGGCAGACAATATCCGCGCTCTCGCCGGCATAAAATCTCTTTACCATCATCGTCAGCCTGCCGCAGATTAATGTCTCATTTATTCCCAGGACAATTGATAAAGACGGCTCTTGCCCGGCCAGGATTAACATCCAGACCTTTGCCGCCTGCGAATCTATATCCACGACCTGCAATGTGCAATTATCCAGTGAATAATTCTCATGAATAGAGTGAACGACCTCCTGGGAAAAGGCAGGATAAATCAAGAATAGGATACAAGCAGATAATATGGAAAATCCGATTGCCCCATTCATGCTGATGCTTATCATCTCCCAGGCGGCGCCTTTGCAAGTAGCCTAGCCTCGAAAGGATTTAGTACTTATGAATCTATCGTCTCTTAACACGAGATGTGCAAATAGTAATACTGGTGTTTCCATGAAGGACGTAGGCATACTAATACTCGGGCATGGTTCCAGCCTGTCTTACAACAAAGAACTGGTGGAATCGCTCGCCCAGATGATCAGCAAAAACCACTCCGGACCGGTCAGGACAGCTTATCTCAATATGAACCATCCAAACATCCCGGAGGGTCTGAACAGCTTTGCAGGAACCAATGTATCGAAGATCGTGGCTCTTCCCCTCTTTTTAGCCCACGGGGTTCATACCCGCCAGGACATCCCTCAGGAGATGGGCATAGATCCGCAAAAGCGTAGAGGCACTTTGACGATAGGGGGCAAAGAGATTGAGGTCATCTGTGCCGAGCCCCTGGGCGTGGACGAATGCATTGCGACACTGGCATACAAGCGGGCGAAAGAGGCTCTAAGGTAGCCGTACTCGACACCATCCACGGCGCAGCCATAATCGCTCGCAGGATGGTCGAATCGGGCCTGCTGGCAGAGGCAATAGAAGTATATCACCACACTCCAAATCTGGCAGACTTCGACCTGGTGGTAGCCCCCGTACACCTCGCACCCGACAATCCGGCCCTAGCTGCAGCTAGGAAGGCCGAGAAGAAGATAATCACCCACCATCAGGCGGTGGGTGAACTGCTGAGAAAGAGGGAAAATCCGGCTATGGAGGTCTTCGAGGTAACGGGCACGCACAGCAAGACCTCCACGGCCCTCTTGCTGGCCCTGATGCTATCCCGGCAAAAGAAGGTCTTATCCCACACCACTCGCGGCCTGGAGATCTGGCAGGATGGCAAAGCCCGCCTTCTGGAAAAGGGGCTCTCCATCACACCCGGAAATGTGATACATGCTACAGAAGTCGCAAGGGACCAGGGGGCAAACGCCCTGATCTGTGAGATCTCTTTGGGCGGCACGGGCAGGGCCGATTATGGGATATTGACCAGCCTTTCCGGAGACTATCTCATCGCCAATGCCACGAAGTGGGCCAGTACTGCCAAGCTGCAGATGCTCGCCCTTGCCAAGAGCGGCGCGAAGCTTCTGGCCAACACAGACGCCCGGATATCCCCGGATGTTTCTTTTGCCAGAGGAGGAAGGGTTTATGCCAGGCCAGATAGTCTGATCTTTGCAAAAGAAGAGGTGCATCTGGATTTGGGCCAGGATCTGGACTTCATGGGCTATGATACGGCAATAGCTGCAGCTGCAGCTGCCGCAGACCTGGCAGGCATACCGAGGAGCGAGATTGCCCGGGCCCTCTGTGGCTTTGACGGCTTTTCCGGGCGCATGAAGATCAAGCGTCTGCCCGATCAGACAATCTTCGACAGCTCCAACTCCGGGCTCAAAGTTAGAGATGTGGCACGAGCGCTCGACCGGGCCTTTGGCAGTGACCTGTTCGTAGTGGTGGGAGAGGACAGCGAAACCGTATGTGAGGGCATGAACATCCCCGCGCTCTCCGACCTGCTCAGGCAAAGGAAAAACGAGATGAAAAAACTGATAATAGTAGGAGAAAGACTCGCCCCACTGGCAGAAGAGCTGGGGGCAGATACCGCCAAAAATCTGCAGCAAGGGCTGGAAAAGGCTCAGAAAGACTGCCCGAAAAGGCTGCTTTCCTGTGTAAAATGCTTAGGTGATATAAATGACAAGCGAAGTGCAAAACTTAACAATACTCCATCCCAGACCAAGCTCCATTGTGGCAGCTCTCTACACTCTGCGCGACCTCGGTGCCGAAGTGGTCATATTGCACGGCCCAAGCGGATGCTGCTTCAAGCACGCCCGCCTCCTAGAAGAGGACGGAGTGCGGGTACTTACCACAGCGTTGGACGAAGCGGGATTCGTCTTCGGAGGCCAGCAGCCGCTCACTGCACTCCTCAAGAAGGCCAACGAATTGTTCCATCCGAAACTCATGGCGATCTCAGGGACCTGCAGCAGCATGATCATCGGCGACGATCTGCATCAGGCCGTCCTCAATGCCGACCTGGACATACCCGTCCTGGAGGTGGAGGTTCATGCCGGCTACAGAGACAATACCAAAGGTGTGATCCTAGCTTTGGAGGCGGCAAGAGACAAAGGGATCATAGATGAGACTGAGCTACTCAGGCAGAAGGGCCTGCTCGATAAAGCCACCCTTGTAGAGAAACTCTACGGAGCGGCGAGCCGCGAGTACCTGGCTCCGGAGCGAGGTGATCTCAAATATGAGGCTGCTGCCAGGCTTCTGGAGCTCATCCGGCAAGGCAAGAAGGGCCTGAATATCCTCAACGCCAAGAAGGAGACCGCCTACATGTTTGCAGACATTACTGCAGCC
>JALNZQ010000286.1 GCA_023229165.1 Methanothrix sp. | reverse complement strand
ATTTGTCGTAGCTTTGTTGACAGTAGCCATGCTCTGCTTCGCTGTATTGGCGCAGGATAATACCACAGACTACTGGTTGAAGAAAGCCACCGAGTTTAGGTATAAGGGCTCATTTGAAGAGTCAGCTCAGGCTTACGATAAAGCCTTGCAGATAGATCCGGGGAATGCAAGTATCTGGGTCAAAAAAGCCCTGGACCTCAGTACCATCGACAGAGAGAACGAGAGCATAAAGGCTTATGAGACGGCCCTCCAGCTCACCGAAGAGACTCTGAACAATAATCCCAAGGATGCAAGGGCCTGGCACAGAAAAGGCCAGATCTTGAGCAATCTGGGACGAGAGGAAGAAGCCCTGCAGGCCTATGAGGAGGCTCTAGTCACCTCAGACCAGGCTCTGGAGAAAGATCCAAAAAATGCCAGCGTCTTGCGCGTCAAGGCCGAGGCTCTCGTCAACCTGGGCCGGTGGGATGAGAGCCTGCAGACCCAGGAGAAGGTCATCGAGATCAATCCCAGGAACTACGATGCCATTGGCAGGAAGGGCGAGCTTCTCGAGATGATGGGAAGGTTCAATGAGTCCCTGCAGGCTTTCAATCAGGCAATTGAACTGATACCGGCCAATGATACCCTGGAGCTTGTAGTGTACTGGTCTGCCAAGTCGGAGGTTCTGCAAAGCGCAGATCGTCTGGATGAGGCCATAGCGGCCCTGGATAAAGTGACGGAGCTGGACCCACAGAACGCAGCAGCCTGGAGAATCAAGGGATTCCTTCTTGTAGAGCTGGATAGGAATAACGATTCTCTGGCAGCCTTTGAAGAGTCCATCCGGCTTGACCCCAGCGATGACCACACATGGAGCGTCAAGGCCGGCCTTCTTTCCAGGATGAAGAGGTACAACGAATCTCTGCAGGCCTTTGACCAGGCCATTGAGCTGATACCGGAAAGCTACACCTTAAAACTGGCTGAAACCTGGTTGCTCAAGGGAGACGTCTTGAACAAGACGGGCAGCCATGAGGAAGCTCTACAGGCCTATCAGAAGTCTCTCGACAACGCCGATAAAATCCTTCAAAACGATTCTAACAATTCAGCAGCCTGGTCTCAGAAAGGCAGGGCGCTCCTTAAGCTGGCCAGGTACGATGACGCCTTGCAGGCATATGAGCTGGCCATCAGGACGACGGCTTCCACATCAATATCGTTACACTTCCCGGATGCTTGGATAGGCAAAGGCGATGCCTTGCGGGCGATGGGCAGGAATGAGGAAGCTCTGCAGGCCTACGACAAGGCCATCGAGGTTAATCCCATCTTCGGCGATGCCTGGCGGGGAAGAGGAGAAGCCCTGAAGGCTCTTGGAAAGGTCTATGATGCGAGCATGTCCTTTTACATGGCTCAGAAACTGGGGTACGAGGAGGAATGAGCTATCAGCTTTTTTGCACATTCTTGAAATGAGGTGAGTGGATTGAATATACAAAATCGAATGGGGATAAGACAGCACAATTTTGGATCGTGGGCCAGCGTGGCCTTCGTCCTGCTGGCACTGGCAGCGCTCTGCGCCTCTGCCCTGGCGCTGGAGGAGACTGCAGACACCTGGTATAAAAAAGGCCAGGAGCTGGAAAAGATGGGGTCTTGGCAGAAAGCAGTTGACGCCTATGACCAGGCCATCAAACTGAACCCCGAATACAAAGAGGCCTGGTGCGCAAAATGCAAAGCCCTCAGCAATGAGAATCTAGAGCTTTCCGGAGAAGGCCAGGACACGACCTTTGATGATGCGGTCAATGCCTGTAATAAGGCCATAGAGATCGATCCCAAGAATGCAAGATCGTGGTCTGGCAAAGGATTTGTCCTCTCTCAGGAAGCCATGCTTACTGCGAACACGAGCGAGTATAACGACTCCCTTATAGCATACGAGAAAGCCATCGAAGTTGCAGGTGCGGACAAGTCCGCTCTGGCCGAGGCTTGGCGAGGCAAAGGTACCGTTTTATTCCAGATGGGCTGGAATAAAGAAGCTCTAGCGGCCCAGGAGAAAGCCATCGAGCTGAACGAGTCTGATGTCGAGGCCTGGATGGGCAAGGCCATAGCCCTTTCCAAGTTGGGCAGGAATGAAGAGTCTGTACAATCTTTTGATAAAATCATTGAGCTTTATCCCAACGAGGACCAGAGAATATTCGACTATCCCTATATCTGGTATTCCAAAGGCAGGGTCCTGGAGAAGCTGGGACGTGATGAGGAAGCGGCTCATGCCTATAACAGGTCCATCGAGGACGTGGATACCATCATCGGCTGGGTGGCTTCCGGCCGGGATTTCTACATGAATTTATCCGAGGCCTGGCAATACAAAGGACAGCTCCTGGAAGAGCAGGGAAGATCCGAGGAAGCGGTCCAGGCACTTGAAAATGCCACCAGGATTAACCCCGAGGGCCTGAGGGATTGGCACGAGCTTGGTACGGTCCTGGCAAGAGACCTTGGCAGGTATAATCAGTCCCTGGAAGCTTACGACAGAGCACTGCAGCTTGATCCCAGGGATGGGGATATCCTTACCGGAAAGGCCAATGTTCTGAGGAGCCTGGGCAGGTATGACGAAGCCCTTGAGCTCTACGAGATGGTTCTGCAGCTCGATATGCAGTCTCCTCATAGCTTCTTCTATCTGGCAAAGGCATGGCTTGGTAAAGGAGAGATACTCAGAATACAGGGCAAGTACAACGAATCATTCCTGGCCTACGACAAGGCTCTGGAGCTTGACCCCAGATATCCGGAGGATGTTTGGATTGGACGGGGCAGGCTGCTCGATAGCATGGGCAGGCATTCGGAAGCCCAAGAGGAGTACAATCAGTCCTTCGTATCCTATCGAGAAGTCGTCAAGAACAACTCCAGAAGATGCGATATCTGGCACGGCCTGGGAAATGCCCTGCTGGGCCTGAAAAGATACGAAGAGGCACTGGAAGCCTACGATAATGCCACATTGCTCAATCCGAACTACGCAGAGGCCTGGATTGATAAGGGACTGGTGCTCTGGGCTTTGAACCGTGACGTGGAAGCTGATGCCGCCTTCGCCAGAACCCGGAAGGTGGGATATAGCGCCGAGCCGCAGTTTCTTCAGGCCCCGCCTGTCGTCACCAACGTTACTTCTCTTGGAGATGACGAGTTCATCGAACTGGTCAATAACGAGGACGTGGCCCAGGGATTCAGGAACCTGAGACTGATTGCTGATGGAGATGAGAATAAGTCGATCATCATCCCCAACTTCTCCCTTGAGCCTGGCCAGAAGATCCGCATCCACTTCGGCCAAGGCGAGAGCAACCAGACAGATCTCTATCTTAGCAGCGAGATCGACCTGAACGATACTGCCGGCAATTTGACCCTGAGGGATTCGA